>CANGWT010000042.1 GCA_947457745.1 Burkholderiaceae bacterium
TCCGTTAATGCCAGCTTTGACTGGGATGACGTTGGCTCATGGGATGCGATGGCCAAACACTTCCCTGAAGATGAGCACGGTAATGCAGCTCAAGGTAAAGCGATTTTTGTCGACTCAAAAAATAACTTTGTATTCGGACGTGAGCGCTTAATTGCGGCAGTTGGACTAGACAACCTGATCATTGTGGATACGCCTGATGCCCTACTAGTGAGTGCCAAAGGAAATTCACAATCAGTGAAAAAAGTGGTTGATGCTCTGAACAAAGATAAAGACGAGCGCGCCACTTATCACAGCACAGTTCATCGCCCATGGGGCACATACACCGTGATCGAAGAAGGTCCTGATTACAAGATTAAGCGCATTGTGGTTCACCCAGGCGGAAAACTATCTTTGCAAATGCATCATCATCGCAATGAGCACTGGGTTGTGATTACCGGTAAAGCAGAGATTGTGAACGGAGATAAAGTACTTCATCTCAATGCCAACGAGTCTACGTATATTCCTAAAGAGACGCAGCATCGCCTTACCAATCTGGGCGATACCCCACTAGTGATTATTGAGGCGCAGGTGGGTGACTATTTAGGTGAAGACGATATCGTGCGTTTTGAAGATCAGTACGGTAGAGCCTAGAGGATTCGTCGCACCAAGCTAACCATTCAATCCATTAAATCGATTCCAGAATTTTCTGAACCGCTTGGTCAACTCCAATGGGGTTGCCGCGGACTTGATTGATATTCTTCCCCTGCCAATCTAGCCAGATTCTTTCTAAAGTCAGTGTGAGGCTAGCCTCATCACTACTCACGCTTAAGTAAGCATTTCTGTCGCTGAGCAACTGATCTAGTTGTGGATTGCGATGGGTAATTCCCCAGATTGGTCTAGCAGCCCAGAGGTAGTCATAGAACTTAGACGGAATGTATTCAGCGCATTGCTCACCAGAGCCGTGCAACAAAATCAGAACATCAGCTGTCTGCATCTTTTCAATGACGCGCTCTCGGCCTGATTGACCGGTTGCGGGATCCTTTTCTAGGCGGCCATGGGCCAGCATGACGTCCCCAAATCCCAACTCATCAATTACTTGAAGTGTCAGTGGATCCAGGGGTGCACCATAAGCATGCACGCGAACACAGTCCCTAGCTTGTGGATATTTTTTCAATATGTCCTGTAGCGCTCTTAATATAGTTGAGAGACTGCGATCTTTAGCCAAAGACCCAAAGTGACACAGATTGAGATGCTCAGTGTATTGATGGGTAAATGTACCAGCAGCATTACCAGGTGGCTCAGCGCCTGGCATCACCACAAAACCTGTAGCATTATCCGCAGTATTGAGATTAGGGTTACGCAGCTTTGCGTAATGTAAAGCACCATCGGTAAACCACCACACTTTATTTGAGAATCGAGTCAGTTGATTCTCTAAATAGTGCCGAAAACGGGCATCCCGATTTTTAGGTTTATCAAAGCCGGGATCATTAGGGCTTTTACGAATCACTAGAGGATCATGCACTTCAGAGATTAATTCAATTCCCGTTGCGCGCTTAAGCCATACCCCTGCCAAATGTGCAGACCATGCACTGCCCACGGAAAATACGACATCAACTTTTCCAGCACGAATTAAATGCCAACCATGGAAAAATGCTGGAAGTGCCCAAGACCATTGACTTGAATATCCCAAGACTAATTTTTCAATCGCAATCAATGGCGAAAGTAAAAGTGACACAGTTCTAGTTGTGACTTTATAGAACAGGCCGCGCCCATATTGATTCGCAACCCAATGACGAAAATCGAAACGAAAACCGGAAGGGCCCCAAGCAATAAACTGATGGTGTGGAAAGCGTTGATCTTTGATGCCGGTAATTGCACTAAATACAATCGGCTCAACACCGGCTTCAAGTAAGTAAGGAATCTTATCGGTAATGGTCAAACTTGCAGCCCGGCCATCCATATTAAAAGCGTGCGTCAAAATCAGCCAACGCTTTTTCTCAGTGACACGAGGAATTTCTACCAAGCTTGGTGTGCTGGCATTACTCACAATTAATTGCCGGCAACAATAGACATTACTGCCATGCGCACTGCAATACCAAAGGTAACTTGATTCAGAATGACTGATTGAGGACCATCAGCTACCACTGAATCAATCTCCACACCGCGATTCATGGGGCCCGGATGCATCACGATGGCATCGGGTTTGGCTAAAGCAAGGCGCGCAGGAGTTAAACCATATTGCTTGAAAAAAGCATCGCCTTCAGGAACCTGACCGACTTCCATGCGCTCCTTCTGAATACGAAGCGTCATCACCACATCCACACCCTTAAGACCTTCTTCCATGCTGTGAAAGACCTTCACACCCAACATATCTAAATCCCTTGGCAATAAGCTTTCGGGGCCAATCGCCCGAATATCCGTACAACCCAAAGTTCTTAAGGCGGAGATATTGGATTTAGCTACGCGACTGTGAACGATGTCACCAACAATGGCAATCTTCAAGCTTCTGAAGTCTTTTTTGAAGTGGCGCATCGTATACATATCCAGCAAGCCTTGGGTTGGATGCTGATGGCTGCCATCGCCCGCATTGACAACGTGCACGTGTGATGGCACATGATTGGCGATTTCGATAGGTGCTCTTGAGACACCATGGCGCACCACAAAAATATCTGCCTGCATCGCTACCAAGTTATCTATCGTATCCAAAAGACTCTCGCCCTTGGCAGCAGAGGAAGTGGAGATATCTAAATTAATCACATCAGCCGATAAACGCTTAGCAGCAATCTCAAAGGTAGTACGAGTGCGGGTAGAGTTTTCAAAGAAGAGATTGAAAACACTTTTACCTCGCAACAGTGGAACCTTCTTCACCTCTCGAGCAGGATCTGTCACACTGACAAACTGCTTGGCGGTATTCAAAATATATAGGATTTGTTCTTTAGGCAAACCTTCTAAAGTGAGAAGATGTGTTAACTCACCAGCAGCATTAAACTGGTTCACTGGGCTAATCATTAAATCGTTCTTGCTCATTCCGTACGCTCCTCTAACTGGAAGCTGAACTTACCAGCACCATCTTTTTCTAAGACCAAAATTTGATGATCCGGAATCGTTACTTGCTCTCCAGCGAAACTCGCTGCGATCGGTAACTCACGATTGTCTCGATCGGCCAACACCATTAACTCCACCGACGCCGGCCTACCAAAGTCAAATAACTCATTGAGTGCAGCGCGCACGGTGCGGCCCGTGAGCAATACATCATCGATCAAAATGATATTTGCCCCACTCACTTCATATGGAAGATTCGTAGGCATCGTGCTTGCGGAACGCAGTGCTGTCATGCCTTTTTCAGCATAATCATCACGATGAAAGGCAACATTAATTACTCCGAAGTGCGACAGTCCCAAATCATTAGCTAATCGCTCAACAATCCATGCGCCGCCCATCGCTAAGCCAGCCAACTCAAAGGCTTCATTTGCGTCTTTGCGTTTTCGAATGACTTCTAGTAATTTCAAATAGGATTGTTCTGCATTCATCTCAACTCATCCAATTCTTCTCAAGAAAGTACTGCTCCAAAATCAGGGCCGCTGACTGCGCATCCAAATTGTCTCGCATGTCTGGGTCGCCTTCCAAAACTGCCGAAGTATAGCGCTCATCCACCCAATCAACCGGCAGTTGGAATCGGCCACTCAGCTGATTACCAAAGCGACGGGCTTTCTGGCTCATCTCATGCTCTGTCCCATCAGGATGGCAGGGCAAACCAACTACTAAACGATTAGGCTGCCATTCTTTAATCAGATCCTCGACCACCTTAAATCGCACATTACTATTGGGCTCTGCAATGGTTTTCAGTGGCTGACCCAGCTTGGTCAGTGTATTGCCAACCGCAACACCAATTCTTCGGGTGCCATAGTCAAACGCCATTACCATTAAATCAGCCATGCAGCTCCCTTAAGCATGACCCGCCTCACCCGATAAGCGAGAAGGATCAAACCCTAGGTGGCTCATCGTGCGCTCATAGCGTTGAACTGATGGCGTATCAAAAATAATTTCACTCATTTGATCTTGAGACAAAGGGACATTCATCCAGCCATTCAGAGCGATTTCATCCTCAAGCTGACCTGCACTCCAACCAGCATAGCCAAGAGTAATTAAGAACTTCTCCGGTCCATTGCCAGTTGCAACTGCCTCCAACACGTCCTTAGAGGTCGTCATGGTGAGACCGCCAGGCACTGCTAAGGAGGAACTGTAGCTGCCCACGCTGACTGGCTCATGCAAAACAAATCCCCGCTCGATTTGTACTGGACCACCAAAATAGACTGGCTGGGTCAGCAGAGGGGCAATCTCTAGCTTGAGCTCAATTTTGTCGAACAGGCTTTCCAAATCCACTTCTGTCGGGCGATTGACTACCAAGCCCATTGCACCGCGCTCGGTGTGCTCAAAAAGATAAATAACAGACCTAGCAAAATTAGGATCCACCATACTAGGCATGGCGATTAAAAACTGATTGGCAAGGTGGTCAGCAGAATAGGAAATAGAAGACCCGATGCCAGAGGCTTGGGCGGGTTCTGGAGTTTGACCCACAGGGGCTTTTTTAGCCGTGCTCATGTGGGTCTATTTTACCGAATTACTAGATCTTTCCGGTAATCCAGTAAGCCACCAAACCCACGGCCTCATGGAGAAAGTTGCTCCATTGCTGCGCCCCTCTCATCAGGTCAAAACTAGCCCAGTGCAACTGATTGCCAGTTTGGTAGTCAACGGGCAATGGGATGACCTCTATGCCCTGCTTCTCAAAAATCTTGAGGGAGCGGTACATATGACTGGCAGAGGTAATCAAAAGCCAGGGTTTAGGTGTGCCATCTGCATTCTTCAGACCAAATTGACCAATCAACGGCTTCATATAGAGCACGTTTTCATAGGTATTACGCGATTGCTTCTCGTAATGAGCCAACTGCTCAGGTAGACCCTGCTCGACCACGAGGCGTTTAAATGCCTCTGCCTCAGATATCCCTTTGGGCGATAGACTGCCAGAGAAACCACTGAAAATAAATGGCAAATCAGGGCGCTTACGAATCAACTCAAAAGCCTTAGTGACACGCTCAGCTGCAGCCCCAATAGAAACCTCGCCACGGTCTACAGCAATCTCTCCAGCCTCAATCGCCCCGCCCAATATCAGAACGCCGCCGACGTCACCGCTGGATACTTGCAGAACATTGAATTTCGGGGCAGTGTCTTCCAAGGCTCTCAAAAAAATCCCCGAGCTGGGAAGCCACCCCACTAGGAGTAAATCCACTAAAGCAAATAATAAAAATCGTTTGCACAGATGCACTTTTTTTAGCCCCAGAAAAGTAGGCTCAGGGCCACAAAAACCACAACCCAATTTAGAGGCTCAATACAAAACTGTACGATTTTAGAAAACACAAAAAATAAAGTATCCATGGACAAAGAGCATACCAAGCCTGCCAATCACTCCTCAAGAATCACCTGCATGTCAGCAAAATAGGGCAATAGGCCCTAATATAGGGGCTATGAAAAAAGCACTTGTTTGGCTCCGCCGAGACCTTCGCCTCTATGACAATGCGGCACTTCATCATGCTCTGATGGGTCATGGCCAAGTCTGGCTAGCCTTCATTTTTGATACCGATATTCTGGAGCCCCTGAAATCCGAGGGGATAAAAGATGGCGGCCTAACCCACGATCGCCGGGTCGATTTTATTTGGCAAGGGATGCGCCAGATTGATGAGGATTTACGCAAGCAAGGGGGGGGACTCATTGTGCAGGTAGGCAAGCCCAGCAAATGTATTCCTCAGATTGCTCGCGAGCTTGCGGTTGATACGGTCTATACCAATCATGACTATGAACCCTTAGCGATTGCGCGCGATGCTCAGGTTGAAATATCATTAGGGAAGTTAGGTATTAAATTTGAGACTTTTAAAGATCAAGTTATTTTTGAAAAGAAAGAGATTCTCACTAACTCCAATACGGTGTTCTCCATCTTTACTCCGTATAAAAATAATTGGCTAAAAACATTACAAGAAAAAGATATAGCGGCTTATAACTGCACCCCTAAAAAAGGGCAGTTGGCAGCTATACCAAAGGCCTTACAAGCCCCCTTTCCAAGCTTGGAGTCTATGGGCTTTAGCCCGACTGGCATTGAAGCCTACCTCCCACCAGGTTCAGAAGGTGGTCAGCAATTTTTAGAAGATTTCTTAACCCGAATTAATCAGTACCAAATCGGCAGAGATTTCCCTGCCATCAAAGGCGTTAGCTATCTCTCGACCTACTTACGTTTTGGCATGCTCTCCATACGTGGCTTAGTTCGTGAAGCACACCGACGCATGCTTGCAGGCAGTATGGGCGCCACCATTTGGCTCAGTGAGTTGATTTGGCGAGACTTTTATTTCATGATTTTGTCTAACCATCCTAGATTGGCTGAAGGTGCAGCATTCAAGCCCGACTATGACAATATCCAATGGGAGAGTGGCACCACAGCCCAGAATTTATTCAAAGCTTGGTGTGATGGCAAGACAGGTTATCCGCTAGTCGATGCAGCAATGCATCAACTCAACACGAGTGGCTATATGCACAACCGCTTACGCATGGTGGTTGCGAGCTTTCTGACGAAAGACTTAGGCATTGACTGGCGCTGGGGTGAAAGATATTTCGCCCAGCACCTCAATGATTTTGAACTCTCCTCGAACAATGGTGGATGGCAATGGGCATCCTCCTCAGGATGTGATGCGCAGCCTTACTTCCGAATCTTTAATCCCATCACCCAATCGCAAAAATTCGATGCTGAAGGGAAATTTATTCGCCGTTACCTTCCCCAGTTGAGCAAGCTTTCCAAAAAATCGATTCATGCACCATGGGAAGCTGGGCATATTGAGCTGGAAGCTGCCGGCATTTTGCTGGGCAGAGACTATCCATTGCCGGTTGTGAATCATGATGAAGCTCGGAAAAAGACATTAGTGCGCTATAGCGTTGTGAAAAAGGTGAGTCCTGAATCTGCCGAGAGCTAATTCATCCAATTTCTATGCTGGTTCCGATTTAAGATAGGGTATGAGCAAAATATATGCAGTTGGGGATATTCAAGGATGTGCGCCATCCCTAAGGGCCCTCGTTAAAAAACTGTCCGTCAAATCCAAGATGATTTTCCTGGGCGACCTAGTCAATCGAGGTCCAGATTCTTTAGGGGCATTACGTCATCTTAAGCAGCTCCAAGAAGATCAACGTATCGAATGCATCTTGGGAAATCATGATCTGCATTTATTGGCTGTCGATGCTGGTATTCGTAAAACCAAAGGTCTAGATACTGTCCAAACGATTCTGGACGCCCCGGATAGAGCCGAATTAATGGACTGGCTGCGTCATAGGCCAATGGCACTGAGCAATGGAAAAGTGCTCACTGTTCATGCTGGTGTCTTGCCACAATGGGAGCTTGGGCAAGCCATCGAGTGTGCGCAAGAGGTTGAAAAAGCCTTACGAAAAAAGAATTACAAAGAATTTTTAGCTAATATGTATGGCAACACCCCAAGCAAGTGGAGTAATTCTCTCAAGGGTTATGAGCGCTTACGCGTGATTACCAACGCCTTAACCCGCATTCGCTTTTGCACACCAAGTGGCACGATGGAGTTTGAAAGCAAGGAAGGTTTTGAAAGTGGGCCCAAGGGATATATTCCATGGTTCAAAACTCCTAAGAGAAAAACGCAAGATACCTTGATCTATTTTGGCCACTGGTCAACCTTAGGACTTCTGCGCGAGAAAAATGTCATTGGCCTTGATACTGGCTGTGTGTGGGGTGGCAAACTGACCGCAATGGAAATACCAGACTCTGGCAAAGCCAGTAACAAACTAGAAATCATTCAAGTGGCTGGCTATGACCACCCACTCAGAATGTAATTAAATGACTAAAACTGCTTTCTCATAACTTCTGAAAAGCATTTCGGGCTGCAGTGATAATCTCGCCCACAATCTCATCATCATGGTCAATCGAAGTAAAGCCAGCCTCATAAGCTGATGGGGCCAGGTATACACCTTGATCCAGCATAAGGTGGAAGAATTTCTTGAACGCTTCGATGTCAGTCTTAGTTACCGCTTCAAATGATGTAGGTATTTGATCGGCAAAATAAAAGCCAAACATACCACCAACACTATCGACTGCGAAAGGAATGCAAGCCTCATCTGCCGCTTGCTTTAGTCCAGTCATCAGCTTTTCAGTTTGGCCAGTGAGGGTCTCATAAAAACCTGCACGAGAAATAATTTCTAAAGTCTTTAATCCTGCCGCTACTGCTACTGGATTGCCAGATAAAGTCCCGGCCTGATAGACATTACCCAAAGGAGCCAGTTTAGACATGATGTCTTTTCTACCGCCAAAGGCTGCCATTGGCATGCCACCACCCATCAC
Organism: Burkholderiaceae bacterium; assembly: GCA_947457745.1. Lineage (GTDB taxonomy): Bacteria > Pseudomonadota > Gammaproteobacteria > Burkholderiales > Burkholderiaceae > Polynucleobacter. The sequence continues at coordinate 8,378 of CANGWT010000042.1, forward strand.
CTTACCAAGGCATGTCAGGTCAGGAGTGATGCCTTGCAAGGATTGAGCCCCGCCTAAAGCAACGCGAAAACCAGTCATGACCTCGTCATAAATTAATACACTGCCATACTGACTAGTCAACTGACGAAGTGTCGAAAGAAATTCTGCTGACGGCTTAATGAGATTCATATTGCCAGCAAAGGGCTCAATAATCACCGCAGCAAGCTGATTACCTTGCTTCTGAAATACTTCCTTTAGAGCTGCCACATCGTTATAGGGCAATACCAGTGTATGTTTCACCAGGTCATGCGGCACACCTCCAGAGGAAGGTGCATTTTGAGTTGAGTCAGCAAACGTGAGCAAGCCAGAGCCTGCCTTCACCAGCAAACTATCAGCATGACCGTGATAACAGCCCTCAAACTTAATAATGAGGTCGCGACCAGTGTGGCCACGTGCAAGACGCAGAGCACTCATCGTAGCTTCAGTCCCACTCGATACCATACGAACTTGCTCAATACTGGGCACCAGTTTGCAGATACGTTCCGCTAATTCAATTTCGCCCTCGGTTGGTGCGCCATAACTAAAACTAGTCTCAGCGGCCTTTTTAACCGCCTCAACTACCTCTGGGTTTGCATGGCCCGCAATCATGGGACCCCAAGACATGATGAGATCGATATAGCGCTTATTATCAGCATCCCAAAAGTGAGGGCCTTTTGCTCTACTCACAAAACGAGGTGTACCACCAACCTGACGAAAGGCACGTACTGGAGAATTCACACCTCCAGGAATAGTTTTTTGTGCGCGCTCAAATAAGATGTCGTTTTGTCCCAAGATACTCTCTACTTTCTCTACTTGTACTAATCAGTAATTATTTTTGAAGGTTTTAATAAATTAAATCGCCATCATTTCAAAATCTTCTTTACGTGCACCGCACTCAGGGCACGTCCAGTTCATAGGCACATCTGCCCAAAGGGTCCCGGGGGCAATTCCCTCCTCAGGTAATCCTGCAGCCTCGTCATAAACCCAGCCGCAGATCAGGCACATATAGGTTTTAAATTGCATCTCAATATTCCTTTTGGATCACTTTATATAAATTATTTTAAATCTACTGGGCTGCTGGGATATCGCGTTTTTGATGCATCTCAAACTTAAAAAGACGACACTCAAGTGGTCCATTAAACAAGGGAGTACGCTTAGATTCCTTAATACGGAGCTGCCCAGGTAATGCCATATCCGCAGTCAGAACAAAAACATTCCAACCACCAAAAGTATCCTTAAGGTGCTGACCAAACTGTCGCAGAAATTCTACGAACTTAGGGTCCTGCTCTTCTTGAGCTTGGAGCTTCTTTAGAGACTCGCGACTCGATCTTTTAGCACTCTGACGACCCGTTTCCAGATTAAAAGCAAAGCGATCTTCCGGCTCCTCTGCTTGTGCGTAAGTGTCGCGGTCTGCATCATCACTACTGGCGCGATCTTGACCCCTTCCACCCTTAATCACTAAACGCTCACCATAGGGAGGATTGAGCAACATCACACCGTCTTTGGTGTTCATTGGAGGTTTACTGGCCAGAGCGTCAATCTGTCGAGTAACTGGCATTCCTGGTAACTGCGCACGCTGCCAATTACCTTTAAACATAGCCACTAAACGTTCATTAATATCACCACCACTAATACCTAAGGACTCTGAGTCTGGATACCGCTTGCGCATTTCCATCATCTCACTCTGCGCAGCCTCTTTCAAAGATCCCCAACGCTTTTGTTCAGCAGCCTCATTAAATGGTTTGAGTCTTTGAAACCCAAAGCCATGAGCTGAGCTTACTAGCGGACGATAAGCTAGGCGCGTAGGCTTCGCATCATCAGCATATATTCCCGCCCGAATTGCTCCTGGCGGAATCGCTAGAGCCATTTGTGCTGCCTCAATTAAAAAGGTGCCACTACCGCACATGGGATCAAATAAAGTTTGGGAAGGTTTCCAACCGGTAAGCGACAAAATACCAGCCGCGAGATTTTCTTTCAGCGGGGCGTCACCTTTTTCGTCTCGCCAGCCACGCTTAAATAAAGCCTCACCTGAAGTATCTAAATAAATGGTGACATGGGTGGCTGTAAGATGGGCTTGAACACGGACATCCGGAAAAGCGGTATCAATACTGGGGCGATCGCCAGTGACATCGCGCAAACGATCGACAATCGCATCCTTAATCTTCAGAGTTGCAAAATTCAAACTCTTTAATGGTGATCGATGGGCGGTTACATCTACTCGCAGGGTTTGCTTAGAAGAAAACCATTCCTCCCAAGCTAAGCCGCTAGCTAGCTTATATAAATCGTCCTCTTGGCGATATGGACCCTCTGCCATCTGCAACAATACGCGACTCGCAATGCGGGAATGGAGGTTCAAAGCCATTGCCGCGGAAATTGGTGCCGCTAAACCTAAACCACCGGTAGGGCTAGTGGGGGTGGGATCGATTACCCAGGTACCTAAAGCTTTCGATTCTGGGCGCTGCGCAATACTTGCTAACTCTTGTGCAAGAGGCACTTCTAGTCCGCCTGGACAAACAACAAAAAATCTCATGAGGCTAACAATCTAAAAAGAGTCAATATTTCGGGACAAGCTTACGGCTTGATAACTACCAAGGCAGTCACTACTAATAAGAGAATGACTGGCACTTCATTAAACCAGCGATACCAAACGCCGGTTTTGGTATTTGCTGCATTACGAAACTTTTTAAGCAAACCCCAGCAAGCGTGGTGATATCCAATGATCAGCAAGACAAACAATACCTTAGCGTGCATCCAGATTTCTCCAGAGCCGATTTTGAAATGCAACCACAGAGCAAGTCCCAGCAGAACCGCTAGCACTGCCAAAATAGTCATAAAACGAAATAGTCGATTTGCCATACCTAGAAGATACCCATATACCTCGGGGTTTTTTTCATCGGCCAGGTTCACAAAAATTCTAGGCAAATAAAACAAGCCTGCAAACCATGAGGCAACTAAGACAATATGCAATGTCTTAGTCCATAAATACGCATTACCCATAATGAATCGTTTCCTGTTTATTGTGTGTGAGTAATTAAGTACGAATCTCGCCATGCCCCATGACGATATATTTCAGAGAGGTTAAGCCATCCAACCCTACTGGACCACGTGCATGCAATTTGTCATTCGAGATTCCAATCTCAGCGCCAAGACCATATTCAAAGCCATCGGCAAAGCGTGTGCTCGCATTCACCATCACGCTAGCACTATCGACTTCGCGCAGGAAGCGATTGGCCCGTGCTGTATTGGTCGTAATAATGGCATCAGTATGTTTGCTACCGTATTGCTCAATATGGCTCATGGCTTCATCTATATCCGCAACCGTCTTAATCGATAAAATTGGAGCTAGGTACTCGGTCTGCCAATCTTCTTCTGTTGCATCTACTAGCTTCTGAAAACCAGCCGCTTCAAGTGTTTTACGTGTGAGCGAATCCACGCGCAACTCAACACCCTTATCTTGATAAATTTTGCAAAGGGCAGGCAATACCTGTGGGGCGATTGCTTTATTGACCAACAAAGTCTCCATTGCATTGCAAGGTGCATAACGCTGGGTCTTCGCGTTATCGCAGACCTTGATAGCCATAGCAATATCAGCCTCCGCATCAATATAGGTGTGACAAATACCATCTAAATGCTTGATCATGGGTACGCGAGCTTCTGCCATTAATCGAGCAATCAAGCTCTTACCACCGCGTGGCACGATGACATCAATATATTCAGTCATGGTGATCATTTCACCGACGGCACTGCGGTCAGTGGTACTTACCACCTGAACTGCATCCATTGGCAAGTGAGCAGTATCCAAACCCTCTTGAATTAATTGCGCCAACAAAGTGTTGGAATCAATTGCGTCAGACCCACCGCGCAAAATCACCGCATTACCTGACTTCAAACAGAGTGCCGCTGCATCAATCGTTACATTCGGACGAGATTCATAGATGATGCCAATCACTCCTAGTGGCACACGCATCTGACCCAACTCAATGCCTGAGGCCTGCTTTTGTAAAGCAGAAATCTTACCGATAGGATCCTCTAAGGAAACGATCTGCTCTAGACCCAAAGCCATTGACTCAATTGTTTTAGGCGTCATGGTTAAACGATCAATAAATGCAGCATCCTGGCCATTGGCTTGGGCACGAGCCACATCGAGTTGATTAA
>CANGWT010000043.1 GCA_947457745.1 Burkholderiaceae bacterium
AGACTTGGTCAAGAGTGATTTCGCTGCCGATTTCCGCTGGTATCTGTTCTATTTTCAATTTTTCGCCTGCAGCAACTTTATACTGTTTGCCACCGGTTTTTATGACCGCGTACATGGTGTGAAACCTCAATTAATATCTACATTTAAGCTAATCCACCCTGGATGAGCTAAGCCGATTATTATATCTTGCATGACGAGCACTGTCAAAACCAACGAATTAAGCCAAATTTTGGCCCCAATTGCCTTAGATTTCAAGGCTTTAGACGAAGTTATTCGCCTGCGTTTGGCCTCAAAAGTTGCCTTAATTGATCAAATCTCCACCTACATTATCCAAGCGGGTGGAAAACGGATTAGACCCGCTCTCTTACTCTTAGTCAGCAAGGCTTTGGCTAATGACAAAACAAACCCACACGCCTTAGAGCTGGCCGCGGTAGTGGAATTTATCCACACAGCCACCCTACTGCATGACGATGTTGTTGATGAATCCACCCTCAGAAGAGGTAGAGAAACCGCCAATGCTGCTTTTGGTAATGCAGCAAGCGTGCTGGTAGGTGATTTTCTGTATTCGAGGGCCTTTCAGATGATGGTGGGGCCCAATGACCTGCGGGTAATGGAAATCCTGTCTGATGCAACCAATACGATTGCCGAGGGCGAAGTTTTACAACTCCTTAATATGAACGATCCCGAGGTTGACGAAGAAAGCTATTTGCGGGTAATTCGCTATAAAACGGCGAAATTATTTGAGGCTTCCACTGAACTTGGGGCAATTTTGGCTGGCGCTGATGCCAAACAAAGAGAGCAATCTGCTGCTTTTGGTCGCCATATTGGCACTGCCTTCCAATTAATGGATGACTTACTGGATTACACCGCCGATGCAGCCCAAATGGGAAAAAATGCTGGCGATGATTTAAGAGAAGGCAAACCTACGCTACCCCTGATTTATCTTCTTGAAAATGGCAGCACCGAGGAACGCTTACTAGTTCGAGCAGCAATTGAACAAAATCAAGACTTACCCGATGATGTCTTTCAACAGATTCTGAGTGCGGTTCAAAATTCTGGTGCCCTGGACTACACCCAAGTTGCCGCAAAGCGAGAAGTTGATCTCGCACTCGAATGTCTTAAAGAATTTCCTCAAAATGAGGCGACAACAGCGCTACATGCCTTGAGTAGATACTCGCTGTCTAGACAGACCTAAGCGCCAACACTTTTCATTCTGATGTCGCGCGCAGTAATACGCGCCCTTTCAGCCTCATCACGTAATTGCGTAATTTCCTCAACACTCAGACGCTCTAAGTTGGAGTAATCTAATTTCCAAGTAGGGTCAACTGACCACGCCAAGGGCGACTGCACCGTGGTTCGAGCACCCGGTGCGCCTTCAAGCAAGCGCAGAGCCAATTCAAAATTAGAGTCTTGCGACTGGGTATGATTGGGGAGCGCAGCAGCATTACCCAGCGGAAAGTCACTAAAAAGCAAGCGAGGTACCCCACAATATTCCACAATATCTTTCGCTGCGCCCATGATGACTGTTGGAATACCAGCCTCCTCTAAATAACGCGCCAATAAGCTTTGACTTTGATGGCAAATCGGGCAATTTGGAATTAATACAGCAACATCAACATGATCTGCACGCATCTTGCTTAGAATCAAGGGTGCATCAATTTCCAGAGTATGGCGTTGACTACGATTAGTTGGTAGGCCATAGAAATGCTGGGATAGGGATTGAATACGTCCCTTTGCAACGGCTCGTTTCGCCGCACTGATTGGAAACCAGCAGTCACTGTCCTGCATATTGGCATTGAGCCTATCAACACCCACATGCGCAATACGCAAATCTGCATTCTCATGAATTGGGTAAATATAGGGATCATAAAACTTAGCTGCAGCGTTATAGGGTGCGCCAGGTCCTTGAGGACCTTTGCTAGCATCAAAGGGTACTGCAGTGGTGACTAACCCCAGAATCGATTGATCCAGAGGCTTTTGCAGCGGTGTAAAAGGCACATCTAGGTAATGTGCCCAAACATAGGGTGTCTCATATCCCAGGCCGAGATAATAATTGCGGGTACGCTCAATATAGCGAACTGGCTGATCTAATTCAGGCGCAAATAGTAATTCAGAATACTTAGCCATCAATCCATCCCTGTAAGATATTACTTATCAGATATTGCTTATTAAATACTAACCATCTGGAGAATTCATTATGGCTCAATGGCTCAGGTTTCAACATCAAGGCAAGACCGGCTTAGGACAAGTACAGGGCGATCAGATTGCCGTCTACACCGGCGATCTTTTTGATCATCCGCAAGCTACTGGCGAGACATTAAAGCTATCTGATGTCACTATCGATATCCCATGCACCCCATCCAAAATGGTTGCCATGGTAGATAACTTTCATGCTCTAGTCACCAAGCTTGAGCATGCCGTGCCAGCAGAGCCCTTGTATTTTCTAAAAGGAAATAATTCTTTCTTGGCAACCAATCAAGTCATTCGTACCCCAAAGTCTTATTCTGGAAAAGTGGTTTATGAGGGCGAACTTGGCATTGTCATCGGCAAGGCCTGTCATGAAGCAGATGAGGCGCAAGCAGCTCATGCTATTTTTGGTTACACCTGCATTAACGATGTCACTGCAATCGAGATTTTGAATCGCGATCCCGGCTACGCACAGTGGACCCGCTCTAAGAGTTTCAATACTTTTGGTGTCTTTGGTCCATACATCACTACTGATGTAGATCCAAGCAAGTTAACAATTAAAACCATTTTGAATGATCAAGAGCGTCAGAACTATCCCATCGCAGACATGATTTTTGCACCCGCAAAATTGGTGAGCTTGATTTCTCAAGATGTTCCACTGCAAGCTGGCGATATCATTGCCTGCGGCACCTCTGTTGGTGTTGGCTCAATGAAGCCCGGTAGCAATGTCAGCATCATTATTGACGGTGTTGGACGCCTAGATAATCGCTTTGAATAAGTGATCATGGCTGTTGTTCTACAACCAAAACTCCAAAATAAAAACCCTCACCATGTTTAATGGCGAGGGTTTTTTAATACTCAATTACTTCAGATATTGAATCTACCTATTGCAGTAGATTCTTAATAACCAGAAACAGATGGTAATGCCAAGCTACCTTTAGAGGCTTGAACATTTTCATCAAGGTACTTTGTTAATGCAAAGACTGTGTTGAGGCATGGTGTTGGTATTTTGGTAATCTGGCCAAGCTCAATTACAGAACCTAATAAGGCATCAATCTCTAAGCTACGACCTGCTTCCAAATCCTGCAACATAGAGGTCTTATGTTTGCCAACTTTTTCTGCGCCAGCAATACGACGCTCAATGTCCACACGGAAAGTGACGCCCAACTTCTCGGCAATGGTTTGTGCTTCAGCCATCATATTGCGAGCCAACTCTTTAGTAAGTGGGTATTGGCAAATACCCTCCAATGTTCCGTGAGTCAGAGAGCTAATTGGATTGAAAGTCATGTTACCCCACAACTTCAACCAAATCTCAGAACGAATATTCTCCAGGATGGGTGACTTAAATCCAGCTGCCGACATCATTTCAGATATCTTCTGAATACGCTCAGTTTGCTGGCCATCTAACTCACCCAATGGGAAACGATTACCTTCAACATGACGAATCACACCAGGAGCCTGAGTAAATGTGGCTGGATAGACTACACAGCCAATAATATTGTTTGGATTGATTGCATTTTTAGCAACACCACCCGCATCAACCGTTTCAACGGAATGATCCTGATAGTCGCCACCCAATTTCTGGAAGTACCACCAAGGAATTCCGTTTTGCATTGGAATCAAAATCGTATCTGGACCCATGATTGCGGCAAGATCTTCAATAATAGGATCAACCTGATGGGCTTTTACCGCCAAAATCACCACATCTGGCGTTTCGGCATCCCGAATTTTTTCAACTGCTTTTACCTCAGCTACTAAAGGCTCAGGTTGGTCATCCATAATTAATGCAAGGCCACGCTCTTTGATTGCCGCCAAGGTGGCACCACGCGCAACTACTGTAACGTCATTGCCGGCCCGCGCCAACATGACAGCAAGATAGCCGCCAATCGCACCACCTCCACCGATCACACAGATTTTCATAAGCACCCCATATAGAAAAATAATTTTGAATTAATCTCATATTAGAGGAGAACATTTAGGGGTGCAATAAAATAATGAGAACCTACTTAGCTAGTGTGCCTCAGGCTGCTATTGGTCTCTGTCTTGTCATCAATCCGCCCAATAACATACCGATAATGCTGACTAAAAGGCCAGCCAATTGAGGGGGTAGGATTGCAGTTGGGGCCATCATTTCACAGCTAATCCAAGCTACTAAACCCCCTAAAACAGCCAACAAACCACCTAGAGAATTTGCTCTTGACCAATACACACCAAATGCCAGGGGCACAAAAGCTGCTACTAGCGTGATCTTATAGGCATTTTCAACCATCTTAAAAATAGATAGCTCTGAATTAATTGCAAAAAAAGTAACCGCTACTGTGAAGCATAGGACAGTGATTCGCATAATCTTCAGCAACTCTCGATCAGATAAATGCTTAAAAAACCCTCTTACGATATTTTCAGCAAAGGTGACTGAAGGCGCGAGTAATGTAGCGCTGGCACAACTCTTGATAGCTGACAATAAAGCGCCAAAAAACATTACCTGCGCAATCAGCGGAGCATGATTCAGAATGAGCTTAGGCAAGATCATTTGCGGATCAGTGTTTATGTACTGCTTAACTAAATCCGGGCTAATGATAGTTGCTGAATAAGCCAGGTATAGCGGCACAAAGGCAAATACGAAATACAAGACCCCACCCAATAAGGCTGCCTGAACAGCAATGTTGACGTTCTTGGAGGATGTAATTCTCTGAAAGACATCTTGCTGCGGAATGGAACCCAACATCATGGTGCACAAGGCCGCAGTAAAACCCAGAATAGAGGCAAGGTTCATGTCAGGCCAAAAATTAGAGAATTGACCTGCTGCGAGTGCATGATCAAAAACTATACCCACCCCTCCGGCTTGGGTTGTCATCTCTCCACCAATGTAAAGCATGCCCACCACAATAATGATCATCTGAATAAAATCGGTTATAGCTACCGACCACATACCGCCAAACAATGTATAAATCAGCACGCTCCCAGCACCAATCAACATGCCGGCTGTTTGCGTGATGCTGCCATCGGAAACTACATTAAAAACTAGGCCCAGAGCTTTAATTTGAGCTGAAACCCAGCCTAAATAAGAAATCACAATACAAAGAGTAACTAGTACTTCAACGGTACGACCGTATTTCTCCCTAAAAAAATCACCGATAGTGAGCATTCGACGGTTATAAAGGTGACGAGCAAAAAACAGGCCCACTAATATGAGGCATAAAGATGAGCCAAAGGGGTCAGATACGATTCCCCCTAAACCCTCCTTTAAGAAGGTTGCAGGAATACCTAAAACGGCCTCAGAGCCAAACCAAGTTGCAAATACGGTGGCGGTAACAATAGGCAAAGGAAGGCTATGACCTGCTGCGGCAAAGTCAGCAGTGTTTTTGACTCGTAGCGCAGCCCATAGGCCAATACCTACAGAAACCACCCAATAGATGATGACAAACCAAATCAACATCGCCTAATTTCTCCTTCTGGAATTTGCACAAATTATATGGCCTTGTTACTTATGCCATTTAAGTAACTAGGGCTAAATTTGGGCATGCTGGTCTGACATAATTCAGGGGTGAATTCTGCCATGTACCCTAAAGAGAACCCCAATAGCGATTTAGCCTATCAAAAAGCGATTTTGGGTTCTGTATCGCGCACTTTTGCGCTCACGATCCCTCTCTTGCCGCCAGCGATTGAAATAGTGGTTGGCAACACCTACTTGCTGTGCCGCATCGTAGACACTATCGAGGACGCGGATGAGCTCAATCCAGCAGAAAAGCAGGATTTATCTAAGCTATTTTTGGAGGCAACCCTAGGGACTATTCCAGTAGCATCATTTGTAAGTCCCTGCCTAGATGCTCTCAAGGGCTATTCCAATATTGATGAGCTAGATTTAATTGCGCACACCCCTACCGTTCTTCGCATTCTGCACACTTTCCCAGATAGGGATCAGGCAGCCATCAGCCGCTGTGTTTCGATTATGTCTGATGGCATGTCTCATTTTCATAATCGACAATCGCAAGCAGGGCTAAAAGACCTCGCAGAATTTGAAGAGTATTGCTATGTAGTAGCTGGTGTAGTGGGAGAGCTACTCACAAATATCTTTAGCCACTATTCCCCCGAGTTTGCAAAACGCATTCAAGGTCATGAGCAGTTAGCTATCGCTTTTGGTCAAGCCCTGCAAATGACCAATATTCTGAAAGACTCGCCGAAAGATCGTGCACGTGGAGTCTCTTGGAAACCAGCGCAGATGAGTGAAGTAGAGCTTCTCAAGATTGCCTACGAAAAACTTCAAGATTCTATGAGCTATATTGTTTTGCTTCCGGAAAATGAAATAGGCATGAGACGCTTCTGTTTCCTGGCCTTCGGGCTTGCCGTCATGACGCTTGAAAAAATTGCTAGCAGAAAAGAATTTAGCAATCAGTCTGAGGTCAAACTTTCCAGGAATACCGTTTGGATTTTTTATGCATTCACAAAGATCGCAGCCGGGAATGGGCTCCTCATGAAATCATTCTTTTACACAGCATCTAGCCAACTGAGAAAACTATCGGTAAAGAATCCTTAAAGCGCACCCTCATGCCTTAGGAGCCAAATTTTGACCTGACGATAAAAACCCGGGCTATCTTCTTTCATAAAACCCCCAAGACCTTGTGCAGAAACTACCCTGTGACACGGAGTAATCAAAGGATAAGGATTAGCGCCGCAAGCAGTCCCGACTGCACGAGGCCCACTTTTAATCGTTTTTGCAATCTCACCATATGTGATTGTTTTTCCCACCTCAATACTTAGAGTGGCATTCCAGACTTTTTGCTGATGGGCCGTTCCAGCGGGCTTGAGCGGGACATCAAATATTGATAAGGCGTTATTGAAGTATTGAGTGCACTGTTTTGAGAAAGCTTTTGCCAACGCATTGCCTGGCGGAATCAAGGCGGCCTCTGGTGGCAGATAATCGATTTTTGAGATCATCAAACTACCTTCCACTAGCTCTGTTTGCACGCCTAGACGCCCAAAAGGGGCAGATATCACGCAATACTCGACTGATCTAAGGGTGGGCATGCGGAAGATTCTGACACAGATTGAGGGATAAATTCATACAGGATTCCGATACAGCTCTAGCTAGTGAAATGGCACTTTGCTATATTGGTTGTTCCTTATTCTTTGCAGGCACAACTGATGGACACTTTTTTTGATGATTGGCCTTTTATTGGCCAAGTCGCATTAGTCCTATTTTTACTCGCACTATCTGGCTTCTTTTCCATGGCCGAAACCAGCATGCTTTCTTCCAATCGTCATCGCCTGCGCGCCATGGCTCATGGTGGTAATGCTGGAGCTGCACTTGCCGAACGACTATTAAAGCGGATGGATTCACTGCTTTCAGTATTGCTGATATCCAATAACCTCATTAATACCATACTGCCTATTTTAGTTACTGGCATTGCTTTACATATTTTTGGTGATAGTGGCCTGGTGTTATCCATTGCAACATTAGTTGTTGCACTGCTCATCATTATTTTTAGTGAGATTACCCCGAAAGTGATCGGCGCAGCTTTTCCAGAAAAAATTGCCAGTAATGTTGGCTGGTTCATTCTCCCCCTTACCTTTCTACTTAAGCCCCTACTCTGGTTTATTAATAGCTTTGTATCGGGGCTAATGAAAGTCTTCAGATTGCAAGCATCCACTGATAACGGGGTCATGAGTAAGGAAGAATTACGCAGCTTAGTGCTGGAATCGAATCGATTTGTTTCTGCGCATCATCGCAATATCTTGCTCAATCTTTTTAACCTTGAAAATATCTTAGTTGATGATGTGATGACGCCGCGCTCTAAGATTGAAGCATTAGATCTCTCTCGCCCTATTGATGAGGTAGTCGAGCAATTAGAAACCTGCTATCACAATAAGCTTCCAGTATGCGATGGTGACTCTGAGCGCATCATTGGAATTCTATCTGTAAAAAAAGCACTCTCCTTGCTAGGCAATGCAGAGCTTCATCATGAAGACTTCAGATCTTTGCTTAATGAGCCCTACTTCATTCCCAGCGGAACGCCTGTTCTGCAGCAGATGCAATTTTTCCAAGATAATCAACAACGCTTAAGCTTAGTTGTAAATGAGTATGGTGAAGTCCTTGGTCTAGTCACTTTTGAAGATATCGTTGAAGAACTTATCGGTGAGTTCACTACATCATTCTCCAATCTTTCCAATGACCCTCATTGGTTGGCTGATGGAACTTATCTTGCTAGCGGTACCGCCTCATTGCGAGATTTAAATCGTCTTCTGAGGCTAGATCTCCCACTCGATGGGCCGCGCACCTTAAATGGTCTTATCCTAGAAAAGCTCGAAGCAATTCCTGATTACGATGTCAGCATTCGAATTGCTGGCGTGGTGATGGAAATCGTGCAGTTTGATGAGCATGGTGTAAAAACAGTGAAGCTATACCAACCCCTTGCTCAACCGAATCAAGATTGAGTGACCTACTGCATGACTCTCACATTATTCGGACCTGGCATGACATTGCCGTTGATGCATTAAATAATCGGGCTACGGATATTCATATTGAGGCACGGTCGCAAGAAACTGTAGTACGCACGAGGATAGATGGTCGCCTCACCTTGCAAAATCAATACCCTATTGATTTTCATGAACGTCTAATCACGCGCATCAAAATATTGGCGCGTCTTGATATTGCAGAAAAACGTCTACCCCAAGATGGGCGTCTTGTAATTGGCTATGACTTTAGTCGCCCCAACATTGATTGCCGAGTATCTATTCTTCCTACCTTGCATGGTGAAAAAGCTGTAGTACGTATTTTGCCTAGCCGCTTAGAAGAGTTGGTGCTAGATCAAATTGGCTTACTGCCAGAGCAACTGGAAATAGTTCAAGAGGCTATTGGTCAAACCAATGGATTGATTCTAGTGACGGGACCTACCGGAAGCGGTAAGACACGAACCTTGTACAGCTGTTTGAGCTCACTGAACCAAGTTCAACGTAATATTTGTTCAGTTGAAGATCCTATTGAAATCCGACTACCTGGGATAAATCAAGTGGCTTATCACCCAAAAGCAGGGTTAGATTTTCCAACCATTATTCGCGCACTCCTACGTCAAGATCCGGATGTCATCATGATTGGTGAAATACGGGATTTTGCAAGTGCGCAGCTTGCCATTCAGGCGGCACAAACAGGACATTTGGTTTTAAGTACTCTTCATACGCGCAATGCCATTGGTGCTTTAAGCCGACTCAAAAGCCTCGGTGTAGATCAAGAATCTATTGAATCTTGTCTTCGTTGCGTCAGCTCTCAAAGGTTAATTCGTAAACGCTGCAATCAATGCAATCTCACTCTAAGTAAAGCGCCTTGTAAGCTTTGCAAAGGATCAGGCTATTTTGGACGCATTGGCGTCCATGAAGTTTTGGGCAGCAAGCAGTTATTTGAATCAGCTCAAGCGCTAGATATCCACTCAGCAGGAACCCAATTATTAAAGTCCGGCTTAATAGATCAGATATCGCTAGATACCGAGCTTGGCACTTGGTATTAGTCGGAATGCTTTTCAAGAGAAAACTCAGTAAGTCGGAGCAACTACATTTTGCAGAGCAGATGCTCGCCCTTCTTCAGGCTGGCCTTCCCTTGCTCAATGCCATCCAATTATTAATTCAGTCCGCACCAAAACCTTGGCAGGCTTGGCTAGAGAATGTTCGTGCACTGCTTCAAAAGGGTCATAGTTTTTCTTTTTGTCTCAATGCACAAGATGGAAAATTCTCCCCAGAGTTTTCTAACCTCATCAGAGTCAGCGAGAGAACCGGTGATCTAGGCTTGGCGCTACGCACAATTTCACAACAACTGGAAGCTCAGATTGAGTTGCGGGGAAAAGTACAACAGTCACTAACGTATCCCATCATTACTTTAGCAACATCTTTTCTGCTTGTCCTAGTGATGATGATTTGGGTTGTACCGGTATTTAAAGAGGTCTTTGGGCACTTTCAGGCTGAGTTGCCAGCGCCAACCAGAATCCTCATCTCTATCTCCACAGGCGTCCAAAATTATCTTCAAGAAATATTGTTGAGTACTACCTTAGTGGTCATAGGCTTTATCTATATCTGGCTCAAATCAAGCTCACTCCAAAAATATTGTGATGCCCTCTTATTGCGTACGCCATTCTTTGGCAATCTATTTAGGCTTGCAACGCTGAGTCACTGGTGTCGCACCTTGGGTCATTTATTGGAAACAGGTTTACCACTCCCAGATGCTCTGAGAGTCACTGCACAATCCTGCAATCACTGGGTGAGTCATGATTTTAGTGCGGAGATATTCAAACATCTCACCCGTGGATGGCCATTGGGAGAGTCGCTTAAACGAGCAGATCCAAAATCACGACTTCTTGACGTAGAAACATTGCTACTCCTTCACATTGGCGCTGAAAGTGGCGCATTGGCTGAGATGCTAAATAGGCGCGCTACTACACTAGGCTCCCAGCTAAGTAGCCGACTCAATGCACTCAGTCAAAGTTTGGAACCTGCGCTTATTCTGTTTGTTGGTGCCATCATTGGCAGCTTAGTCATAATCCTATATCTACCCATCTTTAATTTAGGACAAATCGTTTAGTGGATCCCAAAGTAAGCATCTGGATAATTCAATCTCTGCTGATACTGGCTTTACTCTACTTGGCTCATATTGATTGGCGCACTCTCCGTCTACCGAATGCAATCACCTTCCCTTTGATTATTCTAGGCATTGCTTTTAACGCATTCTCAGACTTGCGCTTTACTAGCCCAAGCTCGGCATGTATTGGAGTATTTCTAGGATATGGTTTGCTGTGGGCTTTAAATAATGGCTATCACCTCCTGAAAAACCAAGATGGTATTGGCATGGGCGATGCCAAGCTCTTGGCAGCGCTGGGTGCCTGGTTAGGCTGGGGAGCCCTGCCAAGCATTCTTCTTATTGCTTCCGTCACAGGGCTTTTAGGGGGCATCATTTGGCTAAAATTGCGTAGACATCATTTACGAGAAGCATTCCCTTTTGGCCCCTTTTTAGCTATTGCTGGCATCATTGAATTGTTATGGCCTCAACTCATTCAAACTCTGATTCTGCCCAAGCTGATCTAAAAGCCTTGAAAGGGAAAATTCCTCTCATTGGCTTAACTGGTGGCATTGGGTCTGGAAAAACTGCAGTTAGTGGTCTGCTGGGTGGTCATGGGGCTGGCATTATTGATACAGATAAGATCTCACATCAAATTACCGCCCCGGGCGGAAAAGCCATTTCACTAATTGCTAAGACATTTGGGGCCGACTTTATTGATCCCCAGGGCGCTCTCAATCGACCCAAAATGCGGACTGTAGTCTTCGAAGATCCCGGTGCACGTCAGGTTTTAGAACAAATCACTCACCCCTTAATTCAAGAGGAAACTGCCAAGCAAGCCCTAGAATTGGCGAAGTCTGGAGTGCCCTACCTTGTTTTTGTAGTTCCTCTGCTAATTGAATCTGGATTTTGGATAAAGCTAATTGACTATCTTGTTGTAGTGGATTGCCCAGAAGAAACCCAAATCCAAAGAGTGATGCACCGCAACAATATGACACGCTCAGATGTGGAAAATATTCTCAAAGCGCAAGCTAGCCGAAGTGCTCGTCTAACACTAGCCAATGCTGTAATTGAAAATCAAGGCAGCTTAGTTGAGCTCAAACCAGCGGTTTTAAAACTGCACCAACAATTACTCAAAATTTTAGAAGAACCTTTAAGTTCGTCATAGAATATAGGCTTGTGATTGTCTACGAATACCCCTTCAATGAATTAGTTCGAAGCATGCTTCGACTAGAGTATTTGTTCGCCCGCTTTAATCACTTCCTCCGATCCGATGACCCCGAGCTACACCACAATGCAATTGCAATGTTGTTTGACTTAGGCGATATTGGTTCTAGAGGCGATATTAAATCCCTGCTGCTTAAAGAATTTGAACGCCAAAAATATGCCTTAAATGGCTTAAAGTCCTCCCAAAAAGTGGATCAAGAAGCCCTTACAGAAACGCTATCTGAAATTGATAAAGCTGCGCTGAATGTTAACCAATCTGTAG
>CANGWT010000044.1 GCA_947457745.1 Burkholderiaceae bacterium
CATCTGAGGTTTCCCGTAAAGTTTGTAGGCGCTCTTTAGCAGCCATAGATAGTGGCTCCGCATACATCAAGATACAGACTGAATCAGCCGAACCGCGCCCAACACGTCCACGCAACTGATGAATCTGCGCATAGCCAAAACGTTCAGCATGCTCAATCACCATGAGTGCCGCATTGGGTACATCCACTCCAACTTCAATTACGGTTGTCGCTACTAGTAGCTGGATTTCATTAGCCTTAAAAGCTGCCATTACTGCAGCCTTCTCCTCACTCTTTAGGCGCCCATGCACTAGGCCAACCTTAAAGTTCGGAAGCGCTTGTGTGAGTTGCTCAAAACTATCAACCGCAGTTTGTAATTGCAAGATCTCAGACTCTTCAATCAATGGACAAACCCAATAGGCTTGCAATCCTTTAACCAACCAATCATGCAGTCCACCAATCACCTCATCTCTGCGCGCCGCCTTCACTACCTTAGTGGCAATAGGTTTACGGCCGGGCGGTAATTCATCAATTACAGAAACGTCCAAGTCGGCGTAATAGGTCATTGCAAGAGTCCGTGGAATCGGAGTAGCCGACATCATCAATTGGTGGCAATAAAACAGTTCCGAGCCAACGCGTTGCTGAATCTCTAAGCGCTGCCTGACACCAAATCGATGTTGCTCATCAATGACCGCTAAACCCAACTTCGCGAAACTCACCTTATCCTGAATGAGTGCATGCGTACCGATAATGAGTTGAGCCTCACCACTCTCGATCATTTCTTGTGCAAGTTTTTTTTCCTTAACCTTTAAGCTGCCGGAGAGCCATGCAATCTTCACCCCTAAAGGCCCAAACCACTCCTGCATTTTGAGATAGTGTTGCTCCGCCAGAATTTCTGTCGGCGCCATGATGGCAGCTTGATAGCCATGATCCATGGCACGCGCAGCGGCTAATGCTGCAATCACCGTTTTGCCACTACCAACATCACCCTGTAATAAACGATTCATTGGAAAGGTATTTGATAAATCAGATCCAATCTCCAACCAAACACGAGCTTGAGCACCAGTTAGCTCGAAAGGCAAGACTGTCAGTAAGCCATCTTCAATGCTGTTTTTTGTTTTGCTTATTTTGCTTGCCTTACTTGCTTGCTGACCCATCATAAAACTAGGAGCACGTCTTTCTCTCCGAATAGCATGCGCCCGCTTTAAAGAAATCTGCTGAGCCAGCAATTCCTCAAACTGCACACGGCGCCAAGCGGGATGCGTGCGCTCTAAAAGTGACTGGGTATTTGCATCAGCAGGTGGCTGATGCAAATAGGTAATTGCATCTTGCAGTGGTGGCCAATCATTTTTCGGCAGGATTTCTGCCATGAGCTTAGTGGGTAAAAATTCTGCCAAACTCTCTTTGAGGCTAGCATCCTGGAGAGCCTTGAGTACCGCCTTGCGAATAATAGTTTGCGAGATACCAGCGCTAGCTGGATAGACCGGAGTCAAGCTCGCTGGCAAAGGTGCTTCTGCAATAACTGCACGAACAGTAGGGTGAACTATCTCCGCACCCTGATAGCCCTCTCGAATTTCGCCCCGCACTCGGATATGACTACCGACTGCCATTTGCTTTTGCTGGCTAGGATAAAAATTGAGAAAACGGAGTTGTAATGAGGCAGTCTCATCTTCAATCGTAACCAGGAGCTGCCTTCTGGGGCGAAACATCACCTGATTACGAATCACGACGCCCTGAGTCTGAACCGAATGAAATCTACCAAGGCCCAAGGACTCCTCAATAGTAAAGAGCTCAGTCTCGTCCTCGTAGCGGGATGGCAGATGCAAAGCAAGTGCCATAGGGCTATTTAAACCCATCTTTTCGAGTGCAGTTGGCGGTCGCTTAGTCGTCATCGTTAAAATCCAATACCTGATGGTAATGCTATGCAACTTTCCGACTTCAATTACGACCTCCCACCCGAACTGATTGCCCAGCACCCGCTAGCAAATAGAACGGATAGCCGCCTCTTAGAACTAAATATAGAGGAGGGTAATGTCGCCCAGTTGATTGATAGGCAATTCCCAGACATCCTTAATCTAATGAAATCTGGGGATTTACTAGTCTTTAATGACACCAAGGTCATTCCCGCTCGCCTACATGGCAAAAAAGAGACGGGTGGTAATGTAGAGCTCCTGATTGAACGCATCAGTGGCGATAAACAAGCATGGGTTCAGATTAGAGCCTCCAAGGTCCCCAAGACCGGCAGCATTATTCATATACATAATCAGGCTGGCGAAACCTTTTCCGTCGAAATGATGGGCTATGACGGCCGATTCTATGAAGTGCGCTTTCCTGAGAATGTGTTTGATCTGCTGGAGCGCTTCGGTGAATTGCCACTACCGCCCTACATTGAACATCAGCCAGATCAAGAGGATACCAATCGTTATCAAACTGTCGTCGCCAAGAATCCCGGTGCTGTAGCAGCTCCTACGGCAGGCTTACACTTTGATGAAGCCATTCTGAAACAACTGAGTGAGCTCGGCGTTCAACAGGCCACAGTCACCCTGCATATAGGTGCAGGTACTTTCACACCAGTTCGCGAAGAAGATCTTAGTAAACACAAGATGCATTACGAGTGGTTTTCAATTCCTACAGAAACTCTTGCAGCAATTGAGGCTACCCATCAGGCAGGTGGCAGAGTCATCGCCGTTGGGACAACCAGCCTGCGCGCCCTAGAGAGTCAGGCCCAAACGCATCAGGCTAGTGGCGAAACGAATTTATTTATTACACCTGGTTACACCTTCAAAACCGTAGATTGCCTACTGACTAACTTTCATCTGCCAAAATCGACCCTACTGATGTTGGTGAGCGCCTTTGCTGGTGTAGACAATATCCGCAATGCCTATCAACATGCCATTCAGAATCAATATCGCTTTTTTAGCTACGGCGATGCGATGTTCTTAAGCCGCCTTAACTAAACAAGCTCATGACAAAACCTATTCACTTTAATATCCTCGCGCGTGACTCTGCCAGCCCTGCACGCCTTGGTCAGCTTGACCTTCCTCACGGCAGTGTTCAAACACCCATCTTTATGCCGGTGGGGACTTATGGCACCGTGAAGGCGATGACCCCACGGGATCTGCATGAGGCTAAAGCCCAAATTATCTTGGGCAATACCTTTCATTTGTGGCTACGACCTGGTTTAGATGTTGTGAAGAAGCATGGTGGCTTGCATCGCTTCATGGGCTGGGATAAGCCGATTCTTACTGATTCTGGTGGCTTTCAGGTTTTTAGCTTAGGCGCTCTGAGAAAAATCTCCGAAGAAGGTGTGACCTTTGCCTCCCCGATTAATGGCGATAAATTATTTATGTCACCAGAAGTGTCCATGGAAATTCAGGCGGTGCTGAATAGCGATATCGCGATGCAGTTTGATGAATGCACCCCTTACGAAATCAAGGGGCAGGCAACCTCAGAAAAAACTGCACGTGCCTCATTAGAGATGTCTCTGCGCTGGGGTGATCGTTCCTTAAAACGCTTTCGCGAGCTCGAGACTGGCAACGGCCTTTTTGGCATCGTCCAAGGCGGCATGTTTGAAAACCTCCGTGAATTCTCCTTAGATGCTGTTAGTCAGCAGGGCTTTGACGGTATTGCCATTGGCGGCCTCTCGGTTGGAGAACCCAAACCCGAGTTTGAGCGCATCCTCGATTTCACAGCGCCTAAGCTGCCAGAGCACATGCCCCACTACCTGATGGGGGTTGGCACACCCGAAGACTTGATGCTAGGTGTCAGCCTCGGCATTGATATGTTTGACTGCGTCATGCCGACCCGCAATGCTCGTAATGGCTGGCTCTTTACTCGCTTTGGCGACCTCAAGCTGCGTAATTCAGGGTACAAGGACGATGATCGCCCTGTCGACCATACCTGTGCTTGCTATACCTGTAAAAACTTCACCAGATCCTACTTAAATCACCTCCAAAAAGCGAATGAGATTCTGGGGTCGCAGCTCAATACCATTCACAATCTCTCTTATTACCTACAACTGATGGAAGAAGTCCGAGATTCTCTGGCTCAAGACCGTTTTAGCGCCTATCGGGAGGAATTTCATCGGAATCGCCAGCGGGGCGTAGAGCCCGGACAGGATTAATAACCCCAAGGCAGTAAATCAGCCCTCAAAGCCCCATACAGTTTAGAATTGTGGGTTTACGGCTGCGTTTTAAAAGCCTAAAACTGAAGCAGTCCCTGAAGCAGTTTTCAACTGGTAATTAATGGAGGTTTTGTATGTGGATTAGTAACGCTTTTGCCCAGGCTCCAGCCGCGGGTGCAGATTCTGGTGGCTTGATGAGCTTCCTTCCCTTGCTGTTGATGTTTGCAGTGTTGTACTTCATCATGATTCGTCCACAAATGAAGCGTCAAAAAGAAACTAAAGCAATGCTGGAGTCTCTTTCTGTTGGCGACGAGGTAGTGACTGTTGGCGGCATCATCGGTAAAGTAACGGCATTAAAAGACCAAGTGGTGACTGTTGAAATTTCTGCTGGTACTGAAGTGCAAATGCAAAAAGGCGCTATCACAACAGTATTGCCAAAAGGCTCACTGAAGTCCGCTTAATAAGTTTGTTTAAAAGTATCTCAATATGAATCGCTACCCTCTCTGGAAATATATAGTCATCCTCTTTGCTTTATTAATCGGAGGGCTATATTCATTACCTAATTTCTATGGAGAGGCGCCAGCGGTTCAAGTCTCGTCCGCCAAGCCAACCATTAAGGTTGATTTGGCGACACAGTCTCGAGTCGAAAAGATTCTGACTGATGACAACATTAGTAATACCGGCATCTTCTTTGAATCTACAGGTAATGTAGGTTCAATCAAAATTCGTTTTAACAATACCGACATCCAACTTCGTGCACGCGACTTGCTGCAACAGAAATTGAACAATGATCAAAACGAACCTAATTTCACAGTCGCATTAAACCTACTCTCGAACACACCAAGCTGGTTAAACGCACTCAATGCCTTGCCGATGCCTCTTGGCCTTGACTTGCGTGGCGGCGTGTACTTCTTGTTGCAAGTGGACATGAAAGGCGCAGTTCAAAAGAAGGTTACTTCTTTGGCAACGGATATTCGTAGTCAGCTGCGTGACAAGTCGATTCGCCAACAAGGAATTGAGCGTGGTCAAGACTCCATCACCCTAACATTTGGTAGTACTGAAGATGCCGAAAAGGCACGCACTCTTTTGATGACCAGTCAGCCTGATCTGACCTGGCAAATTAAGCCAACCGGCCTTTCTCCAAAACTGGTTGGCGAATTTAAACCGACTGCTTTGAAAGAAATACAAGATAACGCAGTAAAACAAAATATCGTCACACTCAATAAGCGCGTGAATGAGCTGGCCGTTAAAGAGCCAGTAATTCAACAACAAGGTGCGGAGCGAATTGTTGTGCAGCTTCCAGGCGTGCAAGATACTGCTCGCGCCAAGGACATCATTGGTCGTACCGCAACTCTGGAATCTAGGCTAGCTGATCCCATCGTTTCGACAATTGCCATTGGTGAGACTCCACCTCCAGGCATGGATGTTTTCCGCTTTGGTGAGAACCGTCAGGGTGTATTCAAAAAATCGGTCATCTTTAGTGGCGATCGCATTACTGATGCAAGCGCAGGCTTTGATCAAAATCAGCGCCCCGCTGTGAACATTTCCTTAGATGCTGCTGGTGGTCGGGTGATGCAAGAAGTAACCCGTGAAAACATCGGCAAACCGATGGGTATGATCTTGTTTGAAAAAGGCAAAGGTGAGGTTCTCACGATCGCTACGATTCAAGGTGAGTTTGGATCCAAGTTCCAAATTACCGGCCAGCCAACCACCGAGAGCGCTAATGACTTAGCACTTTTGCTACGTGCAGGCTCACTAGCCGCCCCCATGGAAATCATTGAGGAGCGTACGATCGGACCAAGCCTGGGCGCAGAAAATATTGAGAAAGGTTTCAAATCCCTCATTATTGGCTTTGGAGCAATCTCCATTTTCATGATTGCTTACTACCTCTTATTTGGTACCTTCTCAGTAGTAGCCCTGGCAGTGAACTTGCTACTCTTGATTTCTGTACTGTCGATGCTACAGGCTACCTTAACCTTGCCAGGCATCGCTGCGATGGCATTGGCGCTAGGTATGGCGATTGACTCCAACGTGTTAATCAATGAGCGTATTCGTGAAGAGCTACGTAATGGCGCTGCCCCACAAACAGCGATTGCTGTTGGCTTTGATAAAGCCTGGGCAACTATTTTGGATTCAAACGTCACCACCCTCATTGCCGGTCTTGCATTACTCGCATTTGGCTCTGGTCCAATTAAAGGCTTCGCAGTAGTGCATTGCCTTGGTATTCTGACTTCCATGTTTTCAGCAGTATTTTTCTCACGTGGCCTGGTTAACCTCTGGTACGGCAGAGGTAAAAAAGTTCAGAAACTCGCCATCGGCCAAGTTTGGCGCTCACAGGAGAAATAAGCCATGGAATTTTTCCGGATCAAAAAAGACATTCCCTTTATGCGCCATGCATTGGCGCTCAATGCGATTTCTTTAATTACTTTCTTAGCTGCTGTTTTCTTCCTCTGGCAAAACGGTCTTCACTTATCAATTGAGTTCACCGGCGGCACAGTGATGGAAGTTTCTTATCCACAAACAGCCCCTCTAGATTCCATCAGATCCAAGGTAGAAAAACTGGGTTATACCGATACCCAGATTCAGAACTTTGGTAGTTCGCGCGATGTGATGATTCGCCTGCCGCTTCAAAAAGATGCCGAAGGAAAAATGATTTCCTCTGCAGATCAAAGTGCGGCGGTCATGCAAGCGCTTGAGCCAGCCACTTCAGGCGTAAAGTTACAGCGTGTTGAGTTCGTTGGCCCACAAGTTGGACGTGAACTAGCAATAGATGGATTGCTGGCACTGCTATTTGTGATCATCGGCATCGTGATTTACCTCTCTTTCCGCTTTGAGTGGAAATTTGCTGTTGCCGGCATCATTGCGAACTTACATGACATCGTAATTATTCTGGGCTTCTTCGCATTCTTTCAGTGGGAGTTCTCACTCTCCGTATTGGCTGCAGTATTAGCTGTATTAGGTTACTCAGTGAATGAGTCCGTGGTGATCTTTGACCGTATTCGCGAAAACTTCCGCAAATATCGCAAGATGAATACCCGCGAAATTATTGACAATGCGATTACCAGCACAATTAGCCGAACCGTAATTACTCACGGTAGCACCGAGATGATGGTATTAGCCATGTTAATTTTTGGCGGCCCCACCCTTTTCTACTTTGCCTTAGCGCTTACCATCGGTATTTTGTTTGGTATTTACTCTTCTGTCTTCGTTGCAGCAGCCTTGGCAATGTGGCTGGGCGTTACCCGTGAAGATCTGGTGAAGGGTGATAAAAAGCCAGATGATGCTGCCCGTAATGATGACCCTAACTTTGGCGCCAGAGTCTAAATGAGTACCAAGTAGTTAATTTAGCGTGAAATTTTGATGCTCAAGGGCAGTTAATATTTTCTTAGTTGCGCCTTGATGCTCCATTGAATAAGTCTTTGCTGCAATCGCCATCTGCCCCAACTCCGCAGGATTGAGCAATAAGGACTTCAAGGTCCCCATCAATGAGATGGACTCACCAAGCATTAGATCCCCTTCAATCCGTTTAGCGGCTCCTGAATCTAGAGCATCAATCGATGCTTGCTGAAAGTTATAGGTATGTTTCCCCAATAAAACAGGGCATCCAGCAGCACAGGCTTCAATCAAATTCTGACCGCCAAAAGGTAGCAGACTGCCGCCCATGACCACTAAATCCGCGGCACTGTAATACATCGGCATCTCGCCCATTGAGTCACCGAGAATGACTTCGACATCCATGCTGACTTGAGGAATACCGTTCCACTCAGTACGGCGCCGAAATTGCATACCGACCTCATGAATTTGATTGGCAACTTCAGAGAAGCGCTCAGGATGACGCGGAACCAGGCAGAGCAATGGTGCAATCTCGAATACATTACTAAGCAATAGATCCTTCCAAGCCTTGAGAATGACTACCTCTTCACCATCACGAGTGCTGGCAGCGCACACCATCAGACGCTGATTGCGATGCAACTCTTGTTGCCAAGATTTACCCTGCTGAACCAAGTTAGCATCAAGCGGAACATCAAACTTGAGATTACCAGCGATCTCCACGTTTTTAACGCCAAGTTGGCGATAGCGTTGTGCATCAAATTCGGTTTGAGCCAAGATGCCTGCAAATGCCTGGAATAAAGCGCGCCCTGCTTTACCAAATTGATTTACTCGACGCGCACTCCTTTCAGAAAGGCGCGCATTGACCAAGAACAGTGGCAAACCTTTATCTGCACAACGGAACACCACGGTTGGCCAAGCTTCGGTTTCCATAAAGAGTCCAAGCTTGGGTTTAAAGGTATTCAAAAAATGTTCGACAGACCAACATAAGTCATAAGGTAAATACACCTGACGAATTCTCCCTGCTGCCACCTCTTTACCAAACAACTGCTTACCAGTGCGGCGACCATTCAGCGTCATGTGCGTAAGCAAAATAGATTCACCTTTGGCAAGATAAGCCTCAATCAGAGGTTGCGCTGCTCGGGTCTCACCTACCGATACCGCATGAATCCACACCACGCCTTTAGCAACAGGCTTGGAATAGCCAAAGCCAAGACGCTCAGGAATGTGATGTAGGTAAGAAAAGGCATGGCGTGATCGCCATGCAAGCCGTATAAAAGCCAATGGTAAGAGTAAATGCCATAGCAGTTGATACGCAGCAAACCAAACCCGAGGACGTGCCCCGTACTCTGAAGCGGCAGTCAAACTCACTTTTTCAGACGTTCGGTCAATTCGACCGCCTTACCTAAATAAGAAGATGGAGTCATCTCAAGTAGCAAGGCTTTTGCATCATCTGGAATCTTCAGGCCACGAATAAAGGTTTGTAAATCGGCCTGGTTAATACCTTTGCCACGAGTGAGCTCTTTGAGTTGCTCATACGGATTCTCGATGCCGTAACGACGCATGACAGTTTGCACTGGCTCCGCCAATACTTCCCAGCACGCATCTAAGTCAGCAGCAATCGCTGCATGGTTCACCTCTAACTTACCTAAACCACGTAAGGCGCTGTCATAAGCTAAAACGCTGTGGCCAAAGGCTGGGCCTAGGTTACGCAAGACAGTTGAATCAGTGAGATCGCGTTGCCAGCGAGAAATCGGTAACTTCTCTGCAAGGTGACGCAATAGCGCATTTGCTACGCCCAAGTTACCTTCAGAGTTTTCAAAGTCAATTGGGTTTACCTTATGCGGCATGGTTGAAGAACCAATCTCACCCGCTTTAGTGCGCTGCTTAAAGTAACCAATCGAAATATAAGCCCAGAAATCACGATCCATATCCAACAAAATGGTGTTGGCGCGAGCAATCGCATCAAACAATTCGGCCATACCATCATGAGGCTCAATTTGAATCGTATAAGGATTAAAGGTAAGACCTAAGCGTTGCTCAACGACATTCTTGGAAAAGTTTTCCCAATCAAAATGAGGGTAAGCGGATAGGTGAGCGTTGTAGTTACCAACGGCACCATTCATTTTTCCTAGGAGTGGAACTGCAGCAATCGTCGCAATCGCACGCTCTAAACGTTTGGCAATGTTAGCCAACTCTTTACCTAATGTACTTGGGGAAGCTGGTTGGCCATGAGTGCGTGACAACAAAGGCACCTTTGCATTCTCAATTGCCAAATCAGTTAAAACAGAAAGGACTTTTCTGAGTTGTGGCAGTAGCACTTCATCACGCGCTCCACGTAACATCAAGCCATGCGAAGTGTTGTTGATATCTTCAGAAGTGCATGCAAAGTGAATAAATTCACTAGCCTTTAAGAGATCTGGGCGACCGGCTACTTTTTCTTTTAAAAAATACTCCACCGCTTTAACATCGTGATTGGTGACTGCCTCGATATCTTTAATGCGTTGCGCATCGACATCAGAGAAATTTTCTGGCAAAGATAATAAGAAGGCTTCATCTGCCGCACCAATTTTTGGCACATCTGGCAGGCCCGCGGAGGCTAAAGCTAATAACCAATGGATCTCTACCAACACGCGCTGCCGCATAAATGCGGCTTCGGATAACCAGGGCCTCAAGGCATCCAGCTTGCCGGCATAGCGACCATCTAAAGGGGATAGTGCATTAAGAGTAGAAATCGGCTGACTCACAAATATTGCCTTTACATTGATTATTTCAATAAAACCTGATTTTAATCGCTCTTAGAAGCAATTCAGTTTGATTGGCATCGCTATACTAAGCATATGAAACTCATCGGATCCCTCACTAGCCCCTACGTACGCAAAGTACGCATTGTTTTCTTGGAAAAAAAGGTGGATTTAGACCTAGAACTCGAGAATGTCTGGGCCGCAGACACCAAAATAGCCCTGAACAACCCCTTGGGCAAAGTGCCTTGTCTTCTTTTAGATGACGGCGAAGTGATTTACGATTCGCGCGTGATTGCTGAGTACGCTGATACATTGAGCCCGGTGGGCAAACTTATCCCGACAGGTAGTCGTGAACGCGCTACTGTCAAAACTTGGGAAACCTTGGCTGACGGGGTAGAAGATGCAGGAATTTTGGCTCGCTTAGAAGCGACCTTGCGCCCACCCGAGCAGCAGAGCCCCGCCTGGATTGAGCGTCAAATGGGCAAAATAAATACCTCTCTTGCCCAAATGTCCCGTGAATTAGGTGAAAACGCCTGGTGTCACGGTAACCAGATGACTTTGGCCGATATTGCTGTTGGCTGCGCCTTGGGTTACCTGCTGTTCCGCTTTCCCAATATTGCTTGGCAAGCTCAATATCCCAATTTAGACGCCTTGTATCAAAAGTTGATACAAAGGCCTTCCTTCGCAGAAACAGCGCCTCCAGCCGCTTAAATCAAGGCGCTAGCAGCCGGAAAGACTTAGGTGGCAATAATTCCGCCGCCTAAGCAAATATCTCCGTCGTACAAAACAGCAGACTGACCCGGAGTGACTGCCCATTGAGCTTCCGGAAAGGCTAATTCAAAACTCAAAGGTCCAGCGGCTCCAGTAGCAAGCGTGCATATTGAGTCTGCCTGACGATAGCGGGTTTTAGCAGAGTATTGTCCCGGCGTGGGTGCAACTCCAGCAACCCAACTAGCGTCAATTGTGGAAAGCTGATTGGCCAATAGCCACGGGTGCTCATGGCCCTGAGCGACGTAGAGGGTGTTATTGGCAACATCCTTGCGTGCGACATACCAAGCATCGCCATTGCCGTCCTGGCTGCCACCCAAACCAATACCCTTGCGCTGCCCTAACGTGAAAAAGGCAAGGCCCATATGCTCACCCACCGTTTTACCTTCAGGGGTTTTAATGGGTCCTGGAGTACGCGGTAGATAACGGTTTAAGAATTCGCGGAAAGGGCGCTCACCAATAAAACAAATCCCTGTGGAGTCTTTTTTAGCGGCATTATGCAAGCCGATTTGCTCAGCAATCTTGCGCACTTCCGTCTTTGGAATCTCCCCCAAAGGAAAAAGTACATTCGCTAATTGACTTTGGGTTAAGCGGTGCAAGAAGTAGCTTTGGTCTTTGCTAGCATCCAAGGCCTTTAATAGCTGTACACGACCATCTTCATGTCGAACCCGCGCATAGTGGCCTGTGGCAATGGCATCCGCGCCCAAACTGATGGCATGGTCTAAAAAAGCTTTGAACTTAATTTCTGCATTGCACAAAACATCTGGGTTGGGTGTCCTGCCGGCAGCGTATTCACGCAAAAACTCAGCAAAAACACGCTCACGGTACTCTGCTGCAAAGTTGACGGCTTCGACATCAATCCCAATGAGGTCAGCTACAGACACCACATCTAGCCAATCCTGACGTGCGGAGCAGTATTCATCGCTATCATCGTCTTCCCAGTTTTTCATGAAAAGTCCAATCACTTCATAGCCTTGCTGCTTGAGCATCCAGGCTGCAACAGACGAATCTACCCCTCCAGACATC
>CANGWT010000045.1 GCA_947457745.1 Burkholderiaceae bacterium
CTATTTATACCCATTGGCAAAAACCAGAAGACATCAATCCATTACGTTTAAATCAAATCCAGCATTTTTTCGAACACTACAAAGATCTCGAGCCAGGTAAGTGGGTGAAAGTTAAAGGGTGGGGTGGTGTTGCCGATGCCCATAAAGAAATTCTTGAAGGTATTGAGGCATACAAAAAAGAGCATCAAAGCTAATTCTTATTCAACTTGTTAACCAGATTGAGCTCGCAAAAAATCGCCCTAGCGCAAATCAACCCACTTTTGGGTGATTTGCCTGGCAATGCGCAGCTCATCTCTCAAGCCGTGGCAGATGCTTATGCACAAGGCGCCACAATCGTACTTACGCCAGAGCTCTCGCTCACTGGCTACCCCCCAGAAGATTTATTATTGCGTCCTGCCTTCATTGAGGCAGTAGATCGAGAGCTCAGCTGTTTAATGCTAGAGCTCCAGAAGTTCCCGGGGCTGACTGTGATTATTGGCCACCCAAAAAAGACTGCAGCTGGTTTACAAAACTATGCCTCAGTCATCCAGAATGGCAAAGTCATTGCTGGCTATGCCAAACAAGAGTTGCCTAATCATGAAGTATTTGATGAGGTACGTTATTTCACGCCAGGTAATGAAGCTTGCGTTTTTGAACATGCGGGCATTCATTACGGACTCATTTTGTGCGAAGATGCATGGCATGCAGGTCCAGCAAAACAGGCTCATGCAGCAGGCGGCCAAGTACTGCTGGTTCTCAATGCCTCGCCTTATCACCTCCAAAAAGAATCTTTACGTATTGAAGTACTGCGCAAACAGATTGCCCTAAGTCAGATGCCATTAGTTTACGTAAATGCAGTCGGCGGCCAAGATGAACTGGTGTTTGATGGTGGCTCATTTGCGCTAAATAGCACAGGCAAAGTAGTGATGACCATGCCACAGTTTGAAACCGCTCTTGGCTATGTCAATGTCAATCCCTCCGCCGATTTAGAACCAGGAGCAATGGTTGTCCCGACTAGTGTGGAAGCTCAGGCTTACCAAGCACTTGTTCTAGGTGTGCGTGACTATGTTCAAAAAAATCGTTTTCCAGGAGTCATTATTGGCCTCTCGGGTGGAGTTGATTCTGCATTGGTGTTAGCAATTGCAGTAGATGCATTGGGCGCAGACAAAGTTCGCACCGTCATGATGGCTTCACGCTATACAGCTGACATCTCCTGGATTGATGCCAGAGAAATGGCTCAGAATCTAGGCGTGCAATATGATGAGATTCCAATTAGCGAGCCTGTTGATGCTTTGGAGCATGCTCTAGCTGAGCAATTTAAAGGCCTAAAACTTGATGCTACTGAAGAAAATATTCAGGCACGCGTGCGTGGCACCCTCCTGATGGCACTTTCCAATAAAACAGGCCGCCTAGTTTTAACAACGGGTAACAAGAGTGAAATGGCTGTTGGCTACTGCACCCTATACGGAGATATGGCTGGTGGCTTTGCTGTCATCAAAGACATCGCCAAGACTTTGGTCTATCGCTTGTGCGCCTATCGAAATAGTATTACCCCAGTCATTCCAGAACGGATCTTGACTCGTGCGCCTTCCGCAGAATTGCGCCCCGATCAGACCGATCAAGACAGCTTGCCATCGTATGAAGTATTGGACGGTATCGTAGAGCGCTATATGGAGCAAAACCAATCTATTGCCCAAATAATTGCCGCTGGTTTTGATCCCGACAGTGTCGAAAAAGTCACCCGTCTCATTAAGCTTAATGAGTACAAACGTCGCCAAGCGCCTCCCGGCGTTCGAGTCACTACTAGAGCCTTTGGGCGTGACTGGCGCTACCCAATTACCTCCCAATTTAGAGCCTAACGGGGCATTGGTTTTCAGTTCTAGGTATGATTACTGTATTAAGGGGAATATATGAAGCTAATCACATCCATTATTAAGCCGTTCAAACTTGACGAAGTTCGTGAAGCCTTAGCTGAAGTAGGCGTTACCGGACTGACCGTTACTGAAGTTAAAGGTTTTGGTCGCCAAAAAGGTCACACCGAGCTGTATCGCGGCGCCGAGTATGTAGTCGACTTTTTGCCCAAAGTAAAGGTAGAAGTAGTTGTTCCTGATGATCGTGTAGATTCCGCAATCGAGGCAATTACTAAAGCAGCACGCACAGGCAAGATTGGTGATGGCAAGATTTTCGTTAGTCCAATCGAACAGGCTATTCGTATTCGTACTGGCGAAACTAACGACTCAGCTGTTTAAGCACTGGCATTTGATGCGCCAACTCGCTAACTCTTCCGGGTGTTAGCGCAGCTGAGAATCTGTCCGGCCTGAGGACGGAACGGCTACTTCAGCGGCTTCTAATATTAAAGTTTTGTAATTGAGGTTTGTCAGGCGTACTTTTGCACCTTGAAAAAACACGTCAGCCTGAGCAAGACCATTGGTTAGAACTTTAAACGGAGCTTTGCCATAAAAAGATGCCCCCGTGCTTGGCTCAATAACCTTGTTTTGCATCTTCCCGGAAGCATCGATCACACAAATAACTTGCTTTGATTTCACCTGTACATAAACCATATCTGCCGACTTACTTGGGGCATCTGTTTTATAGCTAATAATGCCCTCTTCAGCAGGGCACGCTGCCACGGCCTCAGCACTGGCAACAGGGGCTGGCAATGCTGGCGCAAGGGCTACTGAAGAAGCTGAGGCTGATGGCACCGGTTCCGCTGGCACAGGCTCAATGATTTCAGCTTTTACAAGGACGATTTCTGCTGATTTTTCTGAGAAAAATAAAGCCTGTAAATTAACCACTGCAAATGCGGCAGCAGCAGCTACGCTCAACCAAAGAAACAGTTTCTTTTGTGAGGTCGATGTTGGCTTTGAGGTGACTTGATTCAGAGGCGCTTCTTTTTCCTGAACTTTTTTTTCTTCTACGGGCAACTCACTCTCTTGCACCTGCTCTTGAGTTTGGACGGCATCTATTTTTACTTCCGCCTTTTTAGAGGACTCTTTTTTAGCCCCATTACTCTTTGGAGTATCTGTTAATTTAACCTCTGCAATTGGTAACTGTAATGCGCTTGAGGTCTCAGGAGCAGTTGCACCAAAATCAAATGCCTCTTCATCACTTAACTTAAGTAACTTTGCCACTTTCTTGGCAGCAGTCGCTTTGATTTGAGCGCTATAAAAAGAGCTGGTTTCACCATTTTCAATCTGCTCAATTTGGCGAGTAGATAGACATGCCATTCCACCGAGCTCTTTACTGCTTAAGCTTAGCTTTTCGCGAGCCTTAATAAAAGCCTCTTTGCGAATCTCAGGGACTTTGGAATCGGTGTTCACAAAAGTGATTTAAGTGTTTTATCTATCAAAATATTGCCCCATCTTAGTGCAAATTTAGCCTCAGGGAAATTAGCTCAAGAGCTAGCATTCTGGAGGTTTTCTAAATCGGATTCAAGGTACTTTGCAACTAATAACTGCACTGAACCCACACTCATCTTGTCCATTACTCTAGCCTTATGAACCTTGATTGTGGCATCAGTTGTACCCAACTTAACAGCAATATCCTTATTGAGCAATCCCTTTACCAGCCAAAAGCAGACTTCCTTCTCTCTAGGAGTAAGGGTCGCGAAGTCTTTCTTAGTTTCCACTTCTTTGGAAACCCGCTTGAGCTGACGTCTATCAAACTCAAGGGCATCTGCAACTGCCTTTAACAAATCTTCCAAATTGAACGGCTTAAAGAGAAAATCTACAGCACCACGTTTGAGGCTTGCAACAATTTGATGGGGATGGCTCTGACCACTGACAAACACAATAGGAGTTTTACGGCCCAGTTGGACTAATTTTTCCTGTAAATCCAATCCAGTCACATCCGGCATTTGCATATCGAGCAAGATAACAGCCGGCGCTACTGGCACTGAATGCTCTAAAAATGTCGCCGCGGATGAGAACTCTTCCACGATATACCCGACCTCCTTGAGCATTCTGCCTAGGGAGATACGCATCGACTCGTCGTCGTCAATTAGGTAGATGTGACCAACTTTAGTCATTGAATTTAAAAGGAAAAGTAATAGATCAGGCAATGTACCGCAGCTTTTTTACCAAGGATATTAGCTTTTAAGCTAATAATGAGGCCGAATCAGCAAATACAATAGATAAATCTCTTTGTTGCAATGCAGAACAAAAGCATAGAAATGACTGCATAAACCCCTGCATTCCCCCTTGTATCACGGCACAATAGAGCTTTTCGACAAATTCTTTTCTGGAGTCAATATCAGCATGAAACGCCTCAATGAACGCTCGCGCAATGTCACCGAAGGGGTTGCTCGCGCTCCCAATCGCTCAATGTATTACGCGATGGGCTATGAAGAGAAGGATTTTGTTAAGCCAATGGTTGGCGTGGCTAATGGCCATTCCACGATTACCCCATGTAATAGTGGCTTACAGAAACTTGCCGATGCAGCAGTAATCGCTCTTGAGGAAGCAGGTGCCAAGGCGCAAATGTTTGGCACTCCGACCGTATCAGATGGCATCGGTATGGGTACTGAGGGCATGAAGTATTCCCTTGTCTCGCGTGAAGTGATTGCCGATAGCATCGAAGTTTGTGTAAATGGTTTATGGCAGGATGGCGTTCTAGTTATCGGTGGCTGCGATAAAAACATGCCAGGCGGCATGATGGCGATTGCGCGCACCAACGTACCAGCAATTTATGTTTATGGCGGAACAATTAAGCCCGGTCATTACAAAGGTAAAGAGCTCAATATTGTTTCTGCCTTTGAAGCTGTTGGTGAATTTACCTCAGGCCGGCTCAGCGAAGAAGATCTTAAGGGTGTTGAGCAAAATGCTTGCCCAGGGAGTGGTTCCTGCGGTGGTATGTATACCGCTAACACCATGAGCTCCTCATTCGAAGCCTTGGGCATGAGCTTGCCTTACTCTTCTACGATGGCAAACGTAGATGCCGAGAAAGTCACTAGCGCTCATGCATCAGCCATTGTATTGGTCGAGGCAATTAAAAATAATTTACGTCCACGTGACATCATCACCAAGAAATCCATTGAGAATGCAGTGAGCGTCATCATGGCAGTTGGTGGCTCTACCAATGCGGTTCTACATTTTCTAGCGATCACCAGCGCTGCCGAAATTGATTGGACGATTGATGACTTTGAGCGTATTCGTAAACGCGTCCCCGTTATCGTGGATATGAAACCATCTGGTCAGTATTTAGCAACCGACCTTCACCAAGCTGGCGGCATTCCGCAAGTAATGAAGATCTTGTTAGATGGCGGACTCTTGCATGGTGACTGTATGACCATCACCGGTAAAACGATTGCAGAAACATTAAAAGATGTTCCATCCGTGCCGCGCGCCGATCAAAAAGTGATTCGTACTTTAGATACCCCGCTCTATAAACAAGGTCACTTAGCAATCCTCAAGGGCAATATCTCTCCTGAAGGTTGCGTTGCCAAAATTACCGGTCTGAAGAATCCATCTATTACTGGCCCTGCTCGTGTGTTTGATTCTGAAGATGACGCAATGGCCGCAATCATGGCGCAAAAAATCAAGGATGGTGATGTGGTTGTCATTCGTTACGAGGGTCCAAAAGGTGGCCCTGGCATGCGTGAGATGCTTGCTCCTACCTCCGCTCTCGTTGGTCAAGGCTTAGGCGAGACAGTAGGTCTCATTACTGATGGACGCTTCTCTGGTGGCACTTGGGGCATGGTTGTTGGTCATGTTGCTCCTGAAGCCTATGTGGGCGGGACAATTGCCCTCATCAACGAAGGTGACTCAGTAACGATTGATGCTCACAAATTGCTTATTCAGTTAAACGTTGACGAGGCAGAAATTGCTAAGCGTCGTGCTGCTTGGGTACAACCTAAGCCACGCTACACCCGTGGTTTGCTTGCTAAATATGCCAGCCTGGCAAGTAGTGCTAGCAAAGGCGCAGTGACTGATTTGGATTTAAAAATCTAATTGACTGGCCTCACTAAAAAAGCCCCTAAGTAAAACTAGGGGCTTTTTTCTTACACACACTACTTGTGCTTCAGCTTAGTGCTTCATTGCACCTGAGTTGCCCATTGCATTCACAGGCATCTTAAGCTCAACCTCGCCTGCCTTAGCAAACTTGAGCTTTACAGCAACAGTTTCGCCTGCAGTCAATGGAGCCTTAATATTCATAAACATTAAATGCAAACCACCAGGCTTCAACTCAACCGCACCTCCTGCTGGCACAGCGATATCTTTTACCTGACGCATTTTCATCACATTACCGTCCATCGCCATCTCGTGGAGCTGAACCTCGCCTGACACTGGGGAGCTAGCAGAGATCAATTGATCAGCTGCACCTTTGTTTTCAATTTTCATAAAGCCACCAGCCACTTGCTGGCCAGGAACCGTTGCACGTGTATACGCGTTTTCAACTTTAATTGAGCCTACTTTTGCCTCTTGCGCTTGGGTTGAAAAACTCAATCCCAAAGCTATACCTGTAAAGGTACATATCGCCAATAACAATTTTGTCTTCACCATCTCTTTTCTCCTAGTAATTTATAACTAATGCAGCGAACTATGATTTTGCTTTCAAAGCATTTTGCAACATTTGAAAATCTACTAAACCTGTTTTTCGAGTAGCTTTACCATTTTTATCAATAACGATCGTAGTAGGTGTTTCTCCATGCCATTTTGGGTCTATCTCGTAGCGTAAGCGCTCATCAAAAGGAGCTGCCACATAATAGTTATTAGCCTTTTCTAACCCCGCTTTATTCAGCATCTTTTGCATACTGTCAGTTGGAACATCATCCACCTGAATAAAGACTACCCTTGCATTAGGATTGCCTTTCAAAAACTGCCCCCACTGCGGCATTTCCTTAACGCAAGCTGGGCAGGTAACACCCCAAAAATGAATTGCGAGCGGGGCTCCATTGCTTGCTTTAGCAAGGGTTTTCCAATCTCCAGCCTGGTAAGACTTCAGATAAGTTGTATCTGCCGCTAGTACCGACCCTGCGAAGGATAGAGATAGGATAGTGAGAAGAGTTAGCCAATACTGTTTCATTACTTTTGCCCAATACTAATGAATTGATAACCATCATCGCGAGTTAACCAAGATAAAAATGCCTCATTACCTCGTAATAACAGCAATGGATGATCACTGTACCCCGCTGTACTAGTTAGCAATTTAGGGGTGGACCAAGTATTACCATCATCTCTTGATTCTTTTAAATAAACAGATGATTTACTTCCATCAAACTCTTTCCATGCAAGCCAAATTTGTTGATCCATAGCGAGTAAATAGGGTCTTGCAACATTCGCACCTTCAGCACCTACGCGACTAGGCTTTGAATAAGTAGCGCCTTGATTGGTAGAGTTTGCATAAAACACGCCAGAACGCTTGCTGCCCTGGGTATACCAGGCGACATGCAATTTACCCGAGCCAGAAATCGCAATAGATGGTCCATGATGCGGACAAGCATCAGTTTTCCAGTCATCATCAGCTACGCGGCGAATAGGTTCGGCGCCCTTGGCGGCGATTACTTGAGTTGCATGATCTCGAATTCCACCGGGAAATATAGCCCGATAGGCCAGCACTGGATTGCCATTTGGATCAAAACTACCGCCGATACGACAGCACTCGCAACTATTCTCATTGGCAAAACGCTCAGTTTCAAATGTCTTACCGCCATCCTTGGAGAGTGAATAAGCAATGGAGCCACCCAAGCGCTTCTCACCAGCCCG
The DNA here is from genome assembly GCA_947457745.1 of Burkholderiaceae bacterium. Lineage (GTDB taxonomy): Bacteria > Pseudomonadota > Gammaproteobacteria > Burkholderiales > Burkholderiaceae > Polynucleobacter. The sequence continues at coordinate 7,683 of CANGWT010000045.1, forward strand.
CTTTGCCGTAGCTACAAGACGCTTATCTATCCAAGCAATAAAGATAGAGCTATCAGGCCTGATCAATACCGAAGGAAAGCGTTGACTGGAGCCATCCTTTACCAGAGTCTCTGGGCTGGTGAATGAATGACCGCCATCAGCAGAACGAGCGGTATTTATTTGCGCATTCCAATTGGAGTCCTTAAAAAAAGCATAGGCCAAAAAAATATTGCCTTGTTGATCAGCAACAATTTGTGGGCGCGCATCACTCCCAGTATCCAATGCTTTGCCATGCTCAGCAATTTTGACGGCAGAGGAAAACGATTTTCCGGCATCCATCGACTGCGCTACTGAGACTACCCCACCAGCTGTCCATGCCAAAATTAATTTACCGTCCTTTGTTATGAAAGGAGTAGCAGCATTGGCGCACTCAAGACCAGTTCCTTGGCATGTATTACTTACCCTAGTAGGCGCACTCTTTGCAGGGTGACTCGAGTCCCCCGCTTGTGCATTTGCATGCAGGCATATACCCAAAACCCCCAGCAAGAGGGTTTTAGGTAGCGAAGACAGTAATGGAAATTGAATATATGTCTGCATCATTAGAAGATGATACGTGCTCCCATGCTAATTGCCTGCGGTGAGCCGACCACATAACTAGTATTGCTACCACCAGTACCAAACGTGTTGTATTGGCGATTAAATAAGTTCACCGCAGAAGCATAAATCGTCGTGCCCTTATTCAATTCATAGTTAGCACGCAAACCTACAACTGCATAAGAAGCAACTGGTAATGTATTGGCGGTATTAAGCCATGAGCTGCCCACATAGCGTACTGTTGCAGTCAGGCTTGCTTTAGGAATTGGGTAATAGGTCAAACCGCCTCCTAGTATGTTTTGTGGCACACCACCAACCTGTCTTCCAGTTGGATCACTAGTTGCGCTCATAGTTAACTTGGTGCTAGTAAAAGCATAGTTAGCATCGGTTGCCCATTTTGAATTAATGTCGTGATGAAACTGGAACTCAAGGCCTTGACTCAATAGGTTTTGCTTATTGGTGTAATAACTAATATTGGTTGAATTACAAATACCGACGTTGCCCGTACCGGTCAAGGGATTACCAGTAGCACCACATAGACTCTTTGCTAAAGCGATATCTGATGAGCTCTTCGATGACAGGCTATAAGTTGCTACTGCATTTTGAATGTAGTTATTAAAGGCTGTCAGTTGCGCAAAACCACCCTTCCAGCGATAGTCTGTGCCCACCTCATAACCCGTCATCGTTTCAGGGCTTAAGTTAGGATTCGCAAAGCTATATCCACTAGATGAACCATAGGAGCGCAAGGTGTTATTCAGGCCTGGTGCATGAAAGGCTTGGTAAGCCGCAGTTCGTAGATCCCAGTTATTCGCTGCTTTATATAAAAGCCCTAAGGTAGGACTTAATTGGGTTTTACTCTGATTAGGGACATTCTGATACTGCGGATTTACACCATTTACTCCAGCGTTATAACTCGTAGGTGTTTGACTGCTCCATTGATCAACCCGTGCTGCTAGGGTAGTTTCTAGCGGTATAGATGTCGCCTTCGACTTTAACTGCCCCATCATGCCTAGGAAGGTTTGTGAGCCTTGTCCATAATTGACCGCTGCAACTGTTCCATTGTTGTTCAGATTATTGGTCAAATTGGAACCAGCAATATTGCGAGCATCAACCCCAAGCAGGTATTGATCAATCACGCCAGTGAGATCTTTAGTGTATTGCGCTGAAGCGCCTAAGGTGCTGTACGGGTCTTTATAGGTAGCATTGATATATGGCGTATTAGCAGCAATATTATTGGACTTTGTAGTGGTAGTAGAACCGTTTTGCTTATTGAAGTTGGTGTTCTCATAGAAAAAGTTCACGTCTACTTTGGCTCTATCAGCCAGCTTCGTTGTAGTGCCTGCGGCGACATCAGTCTCTTGCATTAAATTAGTTGCAAATGAATACCCTGAGGATAAGTCTGACATGGTGTGATAACCCACACGGAAAAATCCATTGGTATCCGGTGTGGCCTTGAAGTATCCCTGCAACCTGACGTTGGAGTTATGGGAAGCAGCATCACCTTGACCGTTTTTAATGCTATTTGCAGATGCAGGCGCTAAGGTAGAAATATTTTGGTAGCCGTTGGTATTGAAATAATCGGCAGAGAATCTCAATTGCAAAGCCTCTGATGCAATAATGTCTTTTGAGGCGGCTACGTTATAGGTACCAAATGCACCAATGCTTGCAGAAGCATCTTGCTGACTATTGACGGGACTTTTAGTTTTAATATTTATTACACCGCCCATGCCGTAGTTACCCCAAAGGCTTGACACACCGCCACGAATAAATTCTACTGAATCAATCGCAGACATCGGCACCAAGTTCCATTGCACCGTTCCATAAAATGCGTCATTGGCAGGTAAGCCATCAATCAATACCAAGGTTCTAGCATTACCTAAACCACGCACGTTAATACTTTGACCTGTGGGGTCCTTTTGGTAATAAGGTGTATCGTTCAGAATCACACCGGGTACGTTTTTCAGTATCTGATCGATGGTTTGATCAGGTGATACTTCCAATGCTTCCTTAGTGAGTATGGTGGTGTTGAGTGGAATTTCATCCAAAGGTGTACCTGAACGAGTCGCCGAAACCGTCACACTTTTTAATTTCTGATCGTAATCCGGTGGTGGTGCAATTTGAGCTTGCGCGCCAATACAGAATGATCCAAATAACATGCCAATGCAGGTACTGATTTTCTTTTGCTTAAATAACATCAATTTCTCCAAACAACCTAAGGGCAACGTTGTTGCCAAAAACATAGCTAGGCTATGACCTAAATAGATTTAGGCTTGTACTGGAGGTGCTGCTGAGGGAGGCGTTACCCAAGCAGCGAGTGGTTTGGGTGATTGATAGAAAAGTTGTGGCAGCAAAGAGAATGTTTGCGGCGCTTGAAATGTGAGGTTGGTATTGAATGCTGGCGTGATAGCGGTATGAGAAATGCAATATGGGCATGGCTGAACTGATTCAGCCAGATCTGTCTGCTCAGAGCTCTGAATACGAATTTCTGACTTTGCTCCATCTGCCGCACAAATCTCCATAGCAAAACCTTGGCCATGCTTCGCCAGTGATATCGCCTGAGTAACTGCTGGCGCAAGCGAACTCATTGCGATTGCTAGAGCAGCAATCCAGTGAATGAGTTGGTTCTTACGGAAATTCATGATTGAAAGGATTTTATCGGATTTTTCGCAGCAATAGAAAAAGGGGGCTTGCACCCCCTTTTCTTTACTCATTTAGCTCTTTAGCTTACGCTGTAGCAGTTTTTTTCTTGCCGATAAACTTACCAATCAATGGCCAGAACAGCAATACCAAAGCCAATGAAGTGATCGCGCCTACCAAGTAGTTAGAGAAGAAAATATCTAAGCTTCCCTGTGAGAACAACATGGATTGACGGAAAGAATCTTCTGCGCGGTCGCCTAATACCAAGGCCAATACCATTGGTGCCATTGGGTAGTCGAGTTTTTTGAAAACATATCCTAAAACACCGAAGCCCATCATTAACCAAACGTCAAACATGGCATTGTGAACGGTGTACGCACCTACCGCGCAAATCACAATAATGACTGGTGCAATGATTGAGAACGGAATTCTCAAGATAGAAGCAAATAGTGGCACGCAAGTTAACACCACAAACAAGCCAGCCAAGTTGCCCAAATACATACTAGCGATCAAGCCCCAAACAAAGTCTGGCTTCTCAACAAAGAGTAATGGACCAGGTTGCAAGCCCCAAATCAAGAGACCACCAAGCAATACCGCTGCTGTTGGTGAACCTGGAATACCTAGAGACAACATTGGGAGAAGTGCCGCTGTACCTGCAGCGTGAGCTGCCGTCTCTGGAGCAACAATACCTTCCATCTTGCCGGTACCAAACTTGTCGCCATCTTTAGATACGCGCTTCGCTACACCGTAAGCCATGAA
>CANGWT010000046.1 GCA_947457745.1 Burkholderiaceae bacterium
ATTACACATCCCATTAATGGGATGTCTCCGTGTATACACTCTCTGTTTTTTATTGAGTGTGATGGTCAAAGGCATCGACCATCAGACAGGCGGCAGCGCGTTTTTGTAAATTCGGTGTTTATAACTTCTAAACGATACGCTGAAATATAGCTGGGGGGCGATGAATCATATTGCTTTAATAAGCCTCTTATTATGGCATTTTGAGAAGCTTATTACAAGGGTTTTCCCGAATTTAATTATGATCAAGTGATGAATTGGTTTATTTCGCCCTCAAGTGTGGGCATTGTTGATTTTCCCACATACCTAGTGGGCGTCATTTTTACGGTCTTATTTCCTGGCCCAAATTCCCTATATGTGTTGGCGATTGCTTCAGTTAAGGGATGGCGTGCTGGTGCGTGGGCGTCAGTGGGTATCTTTATTGGTGACACTGTCTTGATGATGGGTGTCGCTTTAGGTGCTGCAACTTTACTCAACTCATCGCCATCCATATTCAACTTCTTGCGCATGCTTGGTGCCGCTTATTTAGCGTGGATGGGTTATGGCTTTATTCGGGGTGGCTTGGCGCGTTGGCATGGTACTCAAGAATTGGTATCAGGAGATAGTCAGTCTCGTTACTTCAATAATCTACATCCAGCAATAGCTGCGCTGACTTTATCCTTAACTAACCCTAAGGCAATCTTTTTCTTCATCTCATTCTTTACGCAGTTTATTCAAGCAGAGTACGCACATCCAGTGCATACCTTTTTGTACCTAGCTCTGGTACTGCAAATAGTGAGCATGACTTACTTGATAAGCCTAATCTGTGCCGGGCAATTTTTTCTCAGCTTCTTTAATCGGCACCGACATTACGCCTCAGCTCTTTGGTTTTTAGTTGGGATACTTCTAATTGGATTTGCTGGCAAGCTACTACTTTATTGACAAATTTCGGTTGGCCACTATTTGAGCCAACGCAATAGGCGTTCAACACCTTTACCGTAGGGTGGTCTCGCCAATTGAGTGCCGCGTAAAAAATGAAGACCAAGAAAACCGCGAACCTCTAAAACAGATTTGCGATGGCTAAATGCCTCAAAACCTGCTTTGCCGTGATATGTGCCCATACCGCTTGCACCGATGCCGCCAAATGGTAGTTCTTCAACAGCTGCATGCAACAGAGTGTCATTGATCGTTACACCGCCAGAGCGAGTCTCATTGAGAATTCGCTTCATGGCCCCTTTATTTTTACCAAACCAATATAGGGCTAATGGCATTGGACGATCATTGATGTAGCGAATAGTGGAATCGATATCGTTAATTGTCACAATTGGCAAAATAGGGCCAAATACCTCTTCTTGCATGATGAGTGCATCCTCGGAAACATTGAGGAGAGCTACCGGAGTAAATGGCAACTCGGCATTGTCAGTGGAAGATATGAGTCGGATGACTTGTGCGCCACGATCCACGGCATCTTGAACGAGTTGATGCCAACGTGTAAGTTGATGCTCGTCAATGGCACTAGTTAATTCTGCTGGATTGGAGAATTGTTTTTGGGCTGCATTCTGTAACTCTTGAACAAGCGCTGCATGATTGCTTGCTTGTACCACTAGGTAGTCAGGTGCAATACAAGTCTGGCCACCGTTCACTAGCTTGCCGTAAACAATGCTGGCAGCAGCCTCCTGGAGGTTGGCTGAAGTGTCAATAATCGCCGGTGATTTGCCGCCAAGCTCTAATGTGATTGGAGTAAGGTGAGCTGCAGCTGCTCGCATGACCTTTTTGCCAACTTCTCCGGAGCCGGTAAAAAAGAGGTGATCAAATGGGAGTGCCGCAAAAGATTCCGCAAGCTCGGTACCGCCTACGCTGACACAAAATTCGCTGGGGTGAAAATACTCTTGAATCAATGTCGCCAAGAATCCAGAGGTGCGTGAACTTCTTTCTGATGGCTTTAGCCAGACACGATTACCTGCTGCAAAGGCAGCAATGGCTGGAACAAGTGCGAGTTGTACTGGGTAATTCCAAGGGCTCATGATGCCCACAACCCCTATGGATTGCATTTGAGTCCAAGCTTGAGATGAACCTAAAAATCCTGGTGTGGCTACTAGCTGAGGCTTCATCCACTCTCTGAGGTGCTTGCGGACATGTTTGCAAGCCTGATAAATCATCTGAAACTCAAGTAGGCGACTCTCAATAGGGTGGCGATTACCGAAATCCGCAGCCAATACTTTGCAGATCTTTTCTTCATTGGCGGCAATCATCCGCTCAATACGCCCAATCCGCTCAAGGCGAACCTGGAACGTGGGGTTGGGTTCTGAGGCATAAGCTGCCTTGATTTCATCTAATTGGAGTGTGAAGCGATTGATCGACATAGGGTTATATTGGGGCAAGCAAACGATTGAATAAGGCATTAGGATAAAGCCATGAACGAAACTATCCTCAAAAATAACCCATCCCTAGAGCGCGCCACTTTGGGCGGGGGCTGTTTCTGGTGCCTAGAAGCGGTTTACCAGCAAATCTCCGGCGTGAGTGCCGTGGTCTCAGGGTATGCGGGGGGTACGATGCCAAATCCAGACTATGAATCTATTTGCTCCGGCCAAACAGGACACGCTGAAATTGTTGATGTTTACTTCGATCCAGCTGCAGTGTCTTATCGTGATTTATTGGAAATCTTTTTTGTTATTCATGATCCAACCACCTTGAACTACCAGGGTAACGACCGTGGCACTCAATACCGTTCAGTGATTTTTACTCACAGCGATAGTCAAAGTGTCACTGCTCATGAAGTGGTTAAGGAGCTAGAGGGTACGAAAATGTATTCCAATCCGGTAGTGACTCAAATTGATGTAGCACCCGTTATTTACTCGGCTGAGGAATATCACCAAAATTATTTTCGTCAGCATCCAGGGCAGGGCTACTGCATGGCAGTCGTTGCTCCTAAATTAGCGAAATTCAGGGCAAAGTTTCAATCCCTGATAGCACCAGAGTTTCGCTAAAGTCACTGGGTTAAGCGTAGCTCAATCTTTTACGGTGCCAAGCGGGTAATGCGCCATTGAGCCCCATCAAGTTGATAGTGAATACGGTCATGCAAGCGTGAAGGACGGCCTTGCCAGAACTCAATCTCAGTTGGGTTTAGGCGATATCCACCCCAGTGTTCTGGGCGTGGTGGCTTGTCTCCAAAGTCTGCTGCAAAACGCTTTTCAGCTTCTTCAAGAAATTCGCGATTGGGAATCTCGGAGCTTTGTGGTGAAGCCCAGGCACCAATTCTGGAGGCAGCTGGGCGGGAGTGAAAATATTCATCGCTCTCGGCAGGGCTGACACGCTCAACGCCCCCTTTGATACGAACCTGACGCTCTAGCTCGTGCCAATGAAATAACAAGGCAGCGCATGGGCGAGCAGCCAGCTCTTTGCCTTTTTGGCTTTCGTAATTGGTAAAGAAGGTGAAGCCAGCACTATCCGCACCTTTTAGTAAGACAATACGAGCTGATGGATTACCCGCTGAATCTGCAGTCGCCAAAGTCATGGAGTTGGGCTCGGGACACTCCGCTTTGACAGCCTGATCAAACCAAATCTGAAACAAGTCCAGTGGATTTAGTGAAACCTCAGTCTCTGAAAGCTGGCCAAAGGTATAGTTTTTGCGGAGTTGAGCGATGGAGTCCATTTTTTCAGTATAAAGAGAGTCTATGGCAGAAGACAAGATAGAAGACAGTTTGGGAGATCGTCGTTTTGGAGGTGTAGCTCGTCTATACGGCCCAGAGCTGCGTGAGCGTTTCCGCCTGGCGACGGTGGTAGTGGCTGGATTAGGTGGAGTCGGTTCTTGGGCTGCTGAAGCATTGGCTCGCACTGCCATCGGACATCTCGTCTTGATCGATTTTGATCACATTGCCGAAAGCAATACTAATCGACAACTACATGCCTTGGAGGGTGAGTATGGCAAGGCAAAAGTGCAGGCTATGACTGATCGCATTCGCCAAATTAATCCTGAGATCATATTGACTACCCATGATTCGTTTTTGGAGCCAGAAAATCTGGATATTTTGATTCCAGAAAATGCGATTGTTTTAGATGCGACTGATTCAGTGCAAACCAAAATTGCTTTGGCCGTGTGGGCGAGTAAAAATGAGCGTGCTCTAGTCATGTGTGGTGCAGCTGGTGGAAAGTCAGATCCTACTTCCGTGCGCTGCGATGATCTGTCGCGAACTGAGCAAGATGCCCTGTTAGCAAAGGTGCGTCAAGGCCTCAGACAGGATCATGGCTTTTCCAGAAATTTGAAAAGAAAAATAGGTATTCGTGCAATTTACTCACATGAGCCACGCGCAGGCGTCGCTAGTGGTGGTCTAGCTTGCTCTGGTTATGGTTCTACCGTAATGGTTACGGCAGCTTGTGGTTTAGCCGCCGCTGCTGAAGTTTTAAATCTTATTGCTGCCCAGTAAGCAATTCTTTCAAATCCATACATAAATCCTTAAGGGGAATCCCTGTAGGAAATTACGGATTCTGCTGTCATCCCAAATTTATTCATTTCCTATTGAGCGCTCTCTCACGTAGCGTACTCATTTATTACGCATCATATTTATTCATTTGAGTACTTTACGCATTTTTATCCCCTAGTGCGGATGCGCAGTCCTCCCTAGACTTTGCCTCGTTGGTGATTTACCAAGGACAAATCGAAAGGAGCTCTCTTTTGCAGACTGAACAAACTGGTTTACAGCGCCACCTCAAAGTGCGACATATTCGCCTCATGGCTTTGGGGTCCACTATTGGTGTTGGATTATTTCTAGGTTCGGCAAGTGCGATTCAAATCGCAGGACCTTCAATCTTATTGGGATATCTTCTAGCTGGCATCGTGGCCTTCATTGTGCTTCGGACCTTGGGTGAGATGGCAGTGCATGAACCAGTCGCAGGTTCATTTGCGGCTTATGCCAATTCGTACATAGGACCACTTGCTGGCTATATGGTCGGGTGGGGGTATTGGACCTACTGGATCGTCGTCGGAATAGCTGAAGTCACTGCGGTTGGCATTTATATGGGGATTTGGTTTCCTGAGATGCCGCAGTGGGTTTGGGCTTTATCTTCTATTTTGATGATGGGTCTGATTAACCTCATTGCTGTCAAAGTATTCGGTGAGTTTGAGTTTTGGTTTGCCCTCATCAAAGTGGTTGCGATTGTTGCCATGATCGCCTTGGGTGGCTCAGTCATTTTCTTTGGTTTTACTAATGACTGGAATCCCATTGGTCTTGCTAACTTATGGCAACACGGCGGTTTCTTCCCTAATGGTATTAGTGGGATGCTGCTTTCTTTGCAGATGGTCCTATTTGCGTATGTTGGCATTGAGATGATTGGCTTATCTGCTGGTGAAGCGGAGAATCCACGCAAAACTATCCCAATGGCGATTGATTCATTGGCATGGCGCATCCTCATTTTTTATATGGGCGCAATTTTTGTCATCCTAGCGATCTTTCCTTGGAATGAGGTTGGCCAACAAGGTAGTCCATTCGTAGTGATGTTTGAGCGCATTGGTTTACGTGAAGCTGCTGGAATCATTAACTTCGTGGTGATTACTGCTGCCTTGTCATCTTGCAATGCTGGCATCTTTAGTGGTGGGCGACTCCTCTATGCACTCTCAGTCAATGGGTACGCACCTTCGCCATTTGCCAAGTTATCGAAGTATGGTGTTCCACATCGTGCGGTGATTGCTACTGTAGCGGTTTGCATGACTGGCGTAGTGCTGAACTACTTTGTTCCAGATAAAGCATTTCAATACATCATGGCCGCAGTGACCTTTGTCGGTTTGATGGTGTGGATTGCTATTTTGATCACACAAATTCAGTTTCGTCGCTCACTGACAAAAGTCCAGGTTGCTGAGTTGGCATATCGCACACCCTGGTGGCCCTATTCCTCGTGGTTCGCATTGGCATTTATCGCTCTGGTAGTGGTGTTAATGGGCTTTCATGAGGATGCGCGGATTGCCTTGGTCTTAGGTCCGTGCTTATTAGGTGTGTATCTCGCCATGTTCTACATCGTTGGATTGCATCGCAAAACAAAACTGAGTCGTAAATTCAAATAAGGAGACATACATGATTGTTGGCGTACCTCAAGAAATAAAAAATAATGAATTTCGTGTTGGCCTGACCCCGGGTAATGTCAGGGGTTTATGCAAGCAAGGCCACTCTGTCTTGCTACAACGTGGAGCAGGAGAGCAAATTGGCTTGAGCGATGAATCCTATCGCCTGGCTGGTGCTAAATTAATCAATAGCGCTGCTGAAGTTTTTGCAAAGGCGGAGATGGTCGTGAAGGTGAAGGAGCCTCAGCCTCAAGAATGTGCGATGTTACGTGAAGATCAACTTCTCTTTACCTACTTGCATCTAGCACCGGATCCACAGCAGACCAAAGCATTGCTCGCATCGGGCGCAAGTTGTATTGCTTATGAAACAGTAACTTCGTTTAATGGTGCTTTACCGCTTCTAGCTCCAATGAGTGAAGTTGCGGGCAGAATGTCTATACAAGCGGCCGCTACACATCTAGAAAAAACCAATGGAGGATTGGGTATCTTGATGGCAGGCGTCCCTGGCGTAGCGCCAGCTAAGGTAGTCATATTGGGTGCGGGGGTAGTAGGTCGTAATGCGCTACAGATGGCTGTTGGTATGGGTGCAGATGTCTGTATCTTCGATCGCAATATCGACTGCTTAAGACAGATTGACATACTTTACGGCAATCGCGTAAGAACCTTTTATGCGGATCCACTTTTGGTGGAGCACGAGGTTTGTGAAGCAGATGTGGTCATTGGCGCCGTGCTGTTGCCTGGTGCCGCAGCGCCAAAGCTAGTATCACGCGAGATGGTGCGCAAGATGAAGGTAGGTGCAGTAGTAGTAGATGTGGCAATTGACCAAGGTGGTTGTTTTGAGACATCTAAAGCCACTACACATACTGATCCCACCTTTATCGTAGATGGAGTGCTGCACTACTGTGTTGCGAATATGCCTGGTGCAGTCGCCAGAACTTCTACTTTTGCTTTGACGAATGCAACTTACCCCTTTATTGAGGCCTTGGCAAATCTGGGAATGGTAAAGGCGCTGTCACATGACCATCATTTACGTAACGGTTTGAGTGTTCACCGGGGTAAGCTCACATCCGAGCCAGTTGCTAAAGCGCAGAAAGTAAATTTTGTATTGGCGGAAGAGTTGTTGGCTGCCTAATAGTTTGCCCGCAGTCCTAAGCTGGAATGTCTTGGGAGTCTAGGCTCCCAAGCTTTCCTCTATCATTGGATAAATGGACTTATCTGCATTAGCACTTTCTACCGGTGTAGTTGCCCTAGCTGAGATGGGTGATAAAACCCAATTACTCTCTTTGATGTTGGCGGCACGCTATCCAAAGCAGGCGCTCGCCATTATTGGCGGGATATTCATCGCGACGATTGCCAATCATGCTTGTGCAGCTTTACTAGGACATTGGCTCACCACTTTTATAAGTCCAGATCTTCTCAAGTGGATCTTGGGCTTGAGTTTTTTGGGAATAGGTCTCTGGCTCCTAGTGCCCGATCATATTGACGATGCAACAGGATCAAAGGTAGCCGATAGGGCCTTTCAGGTATTTATGCTAACTGTTGGACTATTTTTCTTGGCTGAGATGGGGGATAAGACCCAGATCGCCACGATCGCCTTGGGTGCAAAATATTCCGATGTCTTTTCTGTGACAGTTGGCACCACTTTGGGGATGATGTTGGCTAATGCCCCGGCTGTTTGGATTGGTCAAAAATTTACCAAACGCATGCCCATTAAGTGGGTACATGCGGTAGCCGCTGTAACCTTCATCACTATTGGTATTGCTACCCTTATTTGGGCTTAGGTCGAATTTCCCCCATGGGGCTTAAAATTACTCCATGAAAACTGATCTGACACAGAGCTTTCGTAGGCTCGAGTACCGCGCTCCTAGTTATACATGCTCACAGGTTGAGTTAGATATTGCCTTAGATCCCGCTAGGACGATTGTGAAGAGTCGCCTAGAGGTTCTCCCTGGTGCCGGTCATGAGCTTGGCGCACCTTTAGTGCTGCAGGGTCATGAACTGGAGTTTGTGAGCTTACGCATTAATGGTGTAGCCCATCGTCAGTTTGAACTTAGCCCAGAAACACTAACTATTCATGCTTTGCCGAATGAGGGTAAGCAGACATTCATCGTTGAAATCATCTGCGTATGTGTGCCTGAGAAAAATACCTCACTAATGGGTCTGTATGTTTCTAATGGAAATTTCTTTACTCAGTGTGAAGCTGAGGGATTCAGAAAGATTACGTACTTCCTCGATAGACCCGATGTGATGGCACGTTATCGAGTGACTCTTCGTGCTCGCGAGACGGAGTGCCCAGTGATGTTATCAAACGGCAACCTGATCAGTACTGAAAAATTACCGAATGGTTGGCATAGTGCTGTTTGGGAGGATCCATTTCCAAAGCCATCCTACTTATTTGCCTTGGTCGCCGGAAAACTGGAATGTATAGAGGAAACAATCACTACAGGCAGTGGCGCTAAAAAGTTATTGCAGATTTGGGTTGAACCACATGACTTGAAAAAGACCCGTCACGCAATGGATTCTTTGATTGCCTCAATTCGTTGGGATGAGAAACGCTATGGTCTTGAGTTGGATCTCGAGCGCTTCATGATTGTGGCCGTTGGTGATTTCAATATGGGTGCGATGGAGAACAAGGGTCTTAATGTTTTCAATACCAAGTATGTTCTCGCACAAGCAGAGACTGCAACCGACGCTGACTTTGCCAATATCGAAAGCGTAGTAGCCCATGAGTACTTCCATAACTGGACTGGTAATCGCGTTACTTGTCGTGATTGGTTTCAGCTTTCTCTGAAAGAGGGTTTGACTGTATTTCGTGATCAAGAATTCTCTGCTGATCAAATGGGTAGCGAGTCCGGTAGGGCGGTAAAGCGAATTGAGGATGTGCGTTTATTGCGTCAACTGCAATTCCCTGAAGATGCGGGTCCGATGGCGCATCCAATTCGTCCAGATGAATATCAAGAGATTAATAACTTCTATACCGTTACCGTCTATGAGAAGGGTGCTGAAGTTGTGCGCATGTATCAAACTCTATTGGGTGTTGAGGGTTTCCGTAAAGGCATGGATCTGTACTTCCAACGTCATGATGGCCAAGCAGTGACTTGCGATGATTTCTTGGCTGCTATGGCTGACGCCAATGACCGCGATCTTTCCCAGTTTAAGAGTTGGTATAGCCAGGCTGGCACTCCTCGGGTCAAGGTAGAGGAATTCTATGATGCGGTTAAAAAGCAATATCAAGTGACTTTGACGCAAAGTCCTTCAGTAAATACAGCGCATAAAGATAGTAAGCTTTTTCATATTCCACTGAAGATGCGTTTACTAACTTCTGAAGATGATCAGACTGAGGCTTTATTGGAGTTAACTCAAGATCAGCAAACTTGGACTTTTGATCGGGTGACGAGTCATCCAGTGTTATCGATCAATCGCAATTTCTCAGCTCCAATTAATTTAGATTTTGATCAAAGTGAGACTGATCTACTTACTATGTTTTCGAGTGATGATGATGCCTTTAATCGTTGGGAAGCTGGTCAGAAACTGGCAATGCAAATGATTCTGGGTGATCGCTTGCCTGATAAAGCTCTGATTGAGGCTTATCGCACTTTGTTAACTGATCCGGACTTAGATCCTGCATTCAAAGAGCTGGCGCTGACTTTACCTGCCGAGACTTATCTGTATGAACAGTGCGCGAGTGTTGACCCTCAGCAGATTTATAGCGCACGTCGCGCTTTCCGCCACGTCATCGCCAGTGAGTTGCGTATCGAGTGGGCTGCCCTCTATCAGCAAATGCAAACGCCAGGACCATTTAGTCCTGATGCAGCAAGTGCTGGTAAACGCGGATTAAAGAATCTTGCGCTAAGTATGTTGCTCGAAGCAGATCCGCTGATCTGGGCACCGATGGCGGTCAATCAATATCAGAATGCCGACAATATGACTGACCGATACGCTGCTTTAGCTGGCTTAGTAATTCATGGATCAAAATCAGCGGCGGCTTGTTTAGAGGATTTTTATACTCGGTTTGCTGATGATGCTTTAGTGATTGATAAATGGTTTGCATTGCAATCGAGCAGACCGCCAGTCGTAAATACTGAATCTACCTTGAATGAAGTCAAGCGCTTGCGTGAGCATGAAGCCTTCAAAATGAATAACCCCAACCGGGTTCGCAGTGTCATTCATGCTTTCTGTATGAATAATCCCGCCAGCTTTCATCAGGCAGACGGCAGTGGTTATGCATTTTGGGCGGAATCCGTGCTGACCTTAAACCCAATCAATCCTCAGGTGGCCGCTCGTTTGGCCAGGGGGTTGGATCGCTGGCGTCAATTTGCCAAGCCCTACCAAGACCATATGCTGGCAGCCCTAAAGCAGGTTGCGGCTTGCGAAACCCTCTCCCCAGATGTGAAAGAGGTGGTTTCTAAGGCTTTGGGTGATCAAGGGGCAGCTATCTACGGTTAATATCTTTCATATTTGGAGCTTTCCCCCCGACCTTTGCCAGACTTTGATTAGCGTGGGCTCTGATATAAAAAGTAAATACTTCCTTAACAAAATCAGCCTGTTGGGCGTCTTGAGATGAGTATTTCAGTGCCTCTTCATAAAGCAAGTCATTGATATCAACAATCATTTTGCATAATCCCCCTTTATCTGATGGAAATAAATTTACTAGCACCCCTAAATTATGCTGCCCAGCTAGGAACAAGGCAAAATAGACCTTATATGAAAAATGTCGTTTAGACAGCATCTACGGAGAAATTCCTTTTGAGCGCTTCAAGTACTTTTAATACCAATTTCAAGCAATACCTAGAATCGACTAAGCCGAAGGGTATGGACATCCCTGCGGGTCTACAAGAGCTGTTATTAGCTGTTGCAGATACTTGCTCAACCTTGAGTCATGAGGTTGCACAAGGCGCTTTAATTGGCTTATTAGGCTCTGCTGGTACTGGTAATGTCCAGGGTGAAGTCCAGCAAAAACTAGATGTGATCGCCAACGACTTATTAATTGACGGCGTACAGGGATGTAAATCATTGGCCGGTCTAGCCTCTGAAGAAATGGAGTTGCCACTTCCAGTTCAGGGCACTGGCGACTACTTGCTGTTGTTTGATCCCTTAGATGGCTCATCCAATATCGATGTGAATGTATCTATCGGCACGATTTTTTCTGTACTCAAGAAGCAAGATCCTGTGGCGCCATTGCAAACTGCAGATTTTTTATTATCAGGCCGTCATCAGGTGGCCGCAGGTTACGTTGTCTACGGCCCGCAAACAACCATGGCATTAACGCTGGGTGATGGCGTAGTGATGTTCACTCTGAATAAAGTCACCGGTGAATTCGTCTTAATTAAGCATACGGTGGAGATTGCTCACTCAACTAAAGAATTTGCCATCAATATGTCGAATATGCGTCACTGGGCTGAGCCTGGTCGTCGCTATGTAGATGAATGCTTGGCAGGCGTGAGTGGCGAGCGAGATAAAGATGTCAATATGCGCTGGATTG
>CANGWT010000047.1 GCA_947457745.1 Burkholderiaceae bacterium
CAAGCTGCTGCATTACTTCTACTTGATCTTGCGCCATTACTCTCTTAGAATAATTACTATGGTCACTTGCACCCTGTGGTTTTGAAGAGTCTCCATAGCCCCGCAGGTCCGTCATTACTAGCGTATGCTTTTTCATGAGCTCGGGCGCAACCTTATGCCAAATAGCATGGGTTTGGGGATGCCCATGTAATAGCAATAGTGGTGAACCAGTCCCACCCACATGGCCGGCAATTTGAATCCCATTAACCTCAAAAACACGCGCCTGAAATCCAGGAAATAATGCATCTGATGACATAAGTACCATTCGTATATTGATTTATCCTACAGTAATACTAAGCTGATTTGTCTAGGCTTTTAGACTGAATGTAATACAAAAAAATACCAACCCTAGAGTTGGTATTAATGTTACTAGTAAGGCCACTCAGACCTCAACCCTAGCGCCACAGTCAAATTCAATATTTCAAACCCAATAACTTGGCGGGATTCTTTTTCATCATAGTGTCAATATCTGATTGAGAAACACCCGCAGCCTTAACAGCTGCAATCTCATTTTCAACTCCATCAGGCGGCGTCATCATCCCTTGCTGACCTAGGTCAGTCGACAATACCAAGTGCTCTGCACCAATCTCCCTAACTGCCTTTGCCACAGCATTGGCATCCACCTTCTCCCAATGCGTCATCCACTTATATTGAGCATCTGGGCCAGTCATAAACTGCAAATAGCAAATCTCAATCTTTGCCCCCATCGCAGCAACTTGCTTCGCCTGCTCCATGCTGAGGCCTGGAATATTTGTTAAGCCATGGGTAATTAAAATATTCTTTACTCCCAACTCTTTTGCACGCTTAACCACTACCAGAATTTCGTCAGCTGAAACGTGACCTGTTGCCAAAATTAAATTTTCTCGGGCAATGATCTTTAATACCTCTTCCATCTCTGGCGTGACATTCCCATTAGCAGTTACCACAAGACCGGATTTATTTTTATCAACCAGAGTCTTAACATGCTTATCGGAGTCAAAGGTAGGCAGCCACACCACTTTGCCGCGACCACCAGACATACGATGCATCCACTCAACTGCGGATGGATTTACACCCCCGACAGATTTGTTGAGGACAATTCCACCCCATACTTCAATGCCTGGAACTTGCTGCATCACGAGTGCAGCTCTATCAGCAGTAGTAACCACGTGATTTTTAATTACAAAACCAAACATACCCTTACGTTTAGCGATCATTGCAAGTTCAATATCCGTCAGTGATCTACCAAAAACATCGGGATCTGGATGCACATGCATATCAATGACCCCGGCAGCAGAGCTCACTTTTGGGGGTGGCGGTGGAAACCCAACTTGCGCTAATAGAGGAGTAGTAGTCCCTATTAAGCCTGCAGAACAGATGAGTAAAATTGTGTTGTAGGTATGGCGAATCATGTACTGTCTCCTTTTATTATTTTCATCTACTGTACTGCAGATACATTGAGACGTATTTAAGTAGTTGCCCTTAGGACCAAAGAATTACGAGAGCAAACACCCGAAGTTAATTACCAGCTCTGAATAAATAGGATTGCGTCGTTGTGCTTTTATATATTCGCAATGGATACTGACTTGTTTACTAAATAGGCCTCCAAAGCTTCGAAACCACCTTCAGACCCATAACCAGAATCATTTACTCCACCAAAAGGAATCTCCGGAAAAGCCGCAGCAGCTTGATTGACCCATAACATGCCAACTTTTAGATTTTGGGCAAGTTGATGCGCATTTTTTAGAGTGCTTGTAAATGCATAACTTGATAAGCCAAAGGGTAATCGATTTGCCTCTCGTATAACATCATCTAACTTTTCAAATGTTTGAAAGGCTGCAACAGGGCCAAATGGCTCCTCGTTCATGAGTCTGGCTTTAACACCAGCATTAGCTATTACTGTAGGCTGAAAATAATTACCCTTCTCTCCAATTCGACTTCCCCCTGCTAGTAGATTTGCCCCTGTAGCCAGAGCATCATTGACCAACACCTCCATCGCTTCTAGTCTTCTTGGATTTGCCAGTGGGCCCATTTTTGTATCACCCATTAAACCATCGCCCACTTTAATATCAAGGGCGGCCTGAGTAAACTCTGATAGGTAGCGATCTGCGATCTTTTTCTGTACATAAAATCGAGACGGGGATATACAAACCTGACCAGCATTTCTGTATTTAGCCGCTACCATGGCCTTAACTGCAGTCTCCATATCAGCATCATCACAAACAATGACTGGGGCATGACCACCTAATTCCATCGTCACCCGCTTCATATGGGATCCAGCTAAAGCAGCCAATTGCTTACCCACAACAGTAGACCCCGTAAAGGTTACTTTTCTGATGATGGGATGACTAATGAGATAACTAGAAATCTCCGAGGGATTCCCGTAAATCAAACCAATCACACCATTTGGTATGCCTGCATCAATAAAAGTTTGCACTAAGGCAGCAGGCGAAGCTGGGGCCTCCTCAGGACCCTTAATCACGATGGAGCACCCTGTCGCCAGAGCTGCGCTTAACTTTCGCACAATTTGTATAACAGGAAAATTCCATGGTGTAAAAGCTGCCACCGGCCCTACCGGCTCTTTAATCACCATTTGTCGTACAGAAAGATTTCTACTTGGAATAATGCGGCCATAGAGGCGTATCGATTCATCCGCCATCCATTCAATCACATCCACAGCAGCCATGAGCTCTGCAATTGCCTCTGCCAATGGCTTACCCTGCTCTTGAGTCAAAATCGGGGCAATGAAATCCACTCGCTCTCGCAGCAAGGATGCCGCTTTGCGCATGAGTTTGCTTCGCTCTATTGCAGTAAATTGACTCCACACCTCAAATCCAGATTGAGATGCCAACAATGCATTATCGAGATCCGATCTTCCTGCATGAGCAACCCTACCAATTTCTAATCCATTTGCAGGGTTTACTACAGCTAATGTTTTTCCATCACGGGCATTGAGCCACTGCCCATTGATTAATAAATGTGTATCTGGATAGGACATCGTTTAGGTACTTTCTAAAATTAAATTGGCACCTTTTTCACCGATCATGATCGAGGCTGCATTAGTATTGGCGGAAATAATAGCGGGCATTACGGAAGCATCAACTACCCTAAGATTGTTTACGCCTCTGACACGTAGTTGAGAATCCACTACCGCACCATCATCCTCACCCATACGACACGTACCCGTTGGATGGTAAACGGTCCCACCTTTGCTCCTAGCAAAGTCCTTCAGTCCGTCTTTTCCAGGAAGCATTTCCTCGACCCAAAGATTACGGAAGCTTTTTTGTTGATAAATCTCTCGAGCCATTTCTAAGCCGGCCACTAAGACTTTTAAATCCACGTCTTCACTCAAATAATTACTGGTAATCTTGGGCTGCACTTGAGGGTCTTTTGAATTAATATGAACTGACCCACGCGAGACAGGTCTACACTGGCATGCTGAAACAGTAAATCCAGAATAATCATGTAGCGGATCACCCGGCCTATCCGCTGATAAGGGCATCACATTGAACTGGATATCTGCCCTGCCATCCAATGCATATTGGGTTTTGGCAAACCCGCCTACTTGACCCGCGCCAACAGTTAAGGGGCCTTTATTAAACAATAACCAGTTAACCCCCATTTTTGCAACTTCAAGTGGATTCTTTACTTGATCGTTTAGTGAAACCTGATCTTTCAAGCGCACGATTGTGCGTGCCTGATAATGATCTTGTAGATTTTCACCAACTTCTTTAGCGCTCTGAATTATCTTGATCCCCATCTCTTTTAATCGGTCCTCGGAACCTATTCCAGAAAGCTCAAGCAATTGTGGACTTTGCAAAGTACCAGCACTCAGAATGACCTCTTTCTCAACGAAAAATTGTTTGATCTCATCATGAATGACACACTCAACTCCAATTGCAGTGTCTTTTCTAAATAAAACTCGTGAAACAAGAGCCCCTGTTTGAATATCTAAGTTAGGCGAATCCTCAACCGGTCGTAAAAAGGCTTGGGCAGAAGACGATCTCCAGCCATTTTTAATTGAAAGCTGATAAGCACCGACACCAAAATCAGTATCAGCATTGAAGTCTGAGTTTGATGGCAAACCAAATTCTTGAGCTGCCTTTAACCATGCGCTACAGGTGAGATCATTATTCCTCAGATTGGATACGCCTAAACCTCCCCCTGCTCCGTGATATTTGTTAGGCCCTTCAGAATACGATTCTGATTTTTTAAAAAAAGGTAGCACGCTGTCATAGTCCCAACCTTTGGCACCAGCTTTCTCCCAATCGTTATAGTCCTCTTTTTGGCCGCGAATATAAATCAATCCATTGATAGAACTTGAGCCCCCAAGGACCCTTCCGCGTGGCCACATCATGGCGCGATTAGATGTTTGCTCTTGGGGCTCGATACTGAAGTGCCTTGAATACCGCTCATCAAATATAGTTTTGAAATAACCGATAGGTAAATGAAGCCAAAAACCTTTGTCAGAATTTCCCGCCTCAAGCAAGAGAACGCGATTGCCTGCCTGGCTGAGTCGGTTTGCCAAAATGCATCCAGCAGAGCCAGCGCCAACAATAATGTAGTCCCATGTTGTTTTCGATAATTTAGAGCTCATGCATCTAAATTTTCATTGCTTTTTGAGGTGCGCGACTACTTCGGCGATTGGCTGTCAATGAGCCACGTGCCAACCAACTCAGACAATCTATTTTTAACTCATTCCGCATTGAATGCAGGGACTCGTTATTCCAAAGATTATTTTTTTCTCCCGGATCAGCACCAAGGTCATACAGCTCACCATAAGTATCATCGAGATAAAGCACTATCTTCCATTTTGAATCTCGGCGCATCAAAATAAACTCACTCCCGTTTTGGATATGATCTCGAGCAAGCTCAGCATAAACTGCATCACGTGCTTGATAATTTGGTAAATGTGATAAAGAGCCCCAGAGAGATCTTGCCTCAAAATCTTGAGGAATTGGTAGGCCTGCAGTTTCTAATATCGTTGGGGCAATATCAAACATCTGCACAAGATCATCTCGAATCCCTTTTTGTATATCTAAGTTTTTAGACCAGAAAATTAATGGGACTCGCACAACCGAGTCATACATAGTCCACTTTTGAATGTGGCCATGATCACCCAGAGCATCTGCATGATCCGAAGTAAATATGACAAGTGCATTATCCAAATAACCACGCGCATCTAATGACTTCAAGATCCGCCCCACTTGTAGATCAATCATGGTCACATTAGCAGCATAGTGACGTCTTAAGCGGAGAAAATCCTCTTTTGTTGCATCACGTCGCCAAGCAATTGAATCAAAATTAAAGTCAATCATGTTGTCGCGTAACTTTTGCTGGGCGCCGGGTTGCGCATGCAGTTCCTGCTCACTAAAATCAGGCGTAGGAATATCAACGTCAGCATATTCAGCGAGCGCCTCAGGAAGAGGGTCGTAAGGAGGATGAGGGCCAGGAAATCCAATTTGCAAAAATAAAGGATCCTGATTTTTACGATCATCTATCCACCAGCAAGCGGTATCGCCTATAAAGTTATCAGGATGCATATCAGGATCTAGATCCCATGTAAAAGCGCCAAGTGCTTTTTTATAGCCCTCTGGGTCTGCAGCAAAACGGTTATAACGAGATGGTTTTGTTAATTTTCGATTATGAAGGGCTTTATCCCATTCATCGTAGATCGCTCGATCGCGCTCCTCAAGAAAGAGTGGCCTATCTTTATTCTCCATAATCAGGCGCTGATGAAATCCTCCTGGTGCATCGTAAGGATTGATGTGCATCTTGCCGATGTTGACGCAATGATATCCATGGTCTGCAAGACTACTTACCCACGTAGGTTGCCATGGTTGAAAATTGCTGAAGACTTGGCAACCATGAGGATACTTACCAGTAAATAAACTAGCCCTAGCACCCACGCAAACAGGAGAAGTCACGAAGCACTCACTATAAGCAGCACCTTCTTTAGCGAGACGATCTAGATTTGGTGTTTTCATCCATGGTGCGCCTAAGGCACCTATCGTATCAGCCCTTTGCTGATCCGTCATGATCAGAATGATATTTGGGCTCGTCTTATCTTTGGTCATTCTGGCTTAATCTCCGCAGTAGTAATTACCAATTTCCACTTATCTAGTTCATTTTTTTGAAATGTCATAAATTTAGCTGGTCCAGCAACTAATACGTCATCACCTTGAAGGGCTAATTTATCTCGTAATGCTGGAGATTTAGCGGCCGCTACAGTTGCCTCATATAACTTCTGAATAATTGCCTGCGGAGTTCCTGCAGGTGCAAATAATCCGAACCAAGCCGAGGCAACCACGTCATAACCCATCTCCTTTAGAGTAGGTATATCTGGAAGAACGGAGGATCGAGATAAGCCAGTAGTGGCAAGAATTCGCACACGCCCAGCTTGCGCTTGTGGCAAAACTACTGGTAGATGGTTTTGTGAAAATAATACGTCATTAGAAATAACTGCCACTAGAGCCTGACCTCCTCCAGGGTATGGAATATGCATTGCCTTAGTTCCTGTTTTTTGCTTGAGCAGCTCAACAGAAAGATGTGGAAAAGTGCCTACACCGTTGGAAGAATAGTTAGCGCTTGCACCCTTACTCTTCAGTACTTTAAAAAACTCATCTACCGAATTGATCCCAGAATTTGTATTTACAGTAAGTGCTAATGGCCCCTCGGTAAATTGGGTAATGGGCACAAAATCTTTCAAGGGATCGTAACGCAACTGCTTATACATTGCTGGCGCAAAAGCATGAGTTGCAGCACCACCCAATATGATCGTGTAACCATCAGCAGGAGATTTGGCAACAAAATCAGCGCCAATTGTTCCGCCCGCTCCTGGTTTATTTATAACAATCACTTGCTTGCCTAGTTCACGACTTAACTGGTCTGCAAGTAAGCGGCCAGTAATATCAACTACACCCCCTGGTGGAAATGGAACCACTAATTGAATAGGCTTGTTTGGGTACTCTTGGGCATATATAAAACTTGGAAGCAATAAGCAAAAAAACAGCAATACAGTATTTCGGATTAATAAGCTCACACATATCTCCTTAAGGTGCCTGTTAAAGTTATTTTTATATTCTTTATATCATTCTATATTTAATCAGACTTGTCAATATACAATTAAATATTGATAAATCAATGGCATAGCTACAGGTAAGGAACAAATGCGGCATTTTTTTCAGCACAGCAATAGCCCGCTGTATGCCCAGGTAACTGATGCAATGCGAGAGCGTATTGTTAAGGGAGTTTGGCCAATTGGAATGCAAATCCCATCATTGCCACTCCTCTCTGAAGAGTTTGGCGTTGCTTTAATAACAGTACGTCAGGCTGTGCAACTTTTAAAAGATGAAGGCCTACTGCAACCAGAGCAGGGTCGTGGAACTTTTGTAAAGGCTAAACCTGTAGCCCTTCCGCAAATGCAAGTTGCCAGCTCACTTGAAGCGCTTGCTGATCTTTACAGAGATCTTACGCCTCGCTTAATACCAATCAAAGAAGGTCCTGCTACACCAAAAATTGAGTCAACTGACGGCATTGCCGCACCGAATTACCATCTCCTGCGCCGAGTTCACTCATATGACAAGCAACTCACCTCCGTCATATCTGCATACATAGATGAAAGAATATTTAAGCTCGCCCCAAAAAGGTTTAGAAATGAACTAGTCATACCTGTGCTGATGGATCTTAAAGAAGTTGAGATAGGGTCGGCAAGACAAATACTAACTATTTCTACAGCAGGAGTAGAGGCCGCGAATGCATTAAATATTTCTGCAAGCGCTCCTGTAGCTGAAATCAGGAGAGTTTTTTGCGCTCCTGATGGCACCGTTATCTATTTAGGTGAGTTAACCTATCGGGGAGACTTTCTCCGCTTGGATATAGATTTGTTATCGAGAAATATCTAATCCCTGGGCAATAGATCTATCAACTCTAAGCGCTACTTACTTAAAGCAATATCCAAATGACAAAACCCCCGCCATTACTAGCGAGGGTTTGGTTTTCTAATAATTGACAGACTTCTATAGAATCAAGTTCATGAAACCAACTATCAAAATAGATTATGTATCTGATGTGGCTTGCCCATGGTGCGCCGTAGGTCTAGGCAATCTTAATCAGGCAATCTCCCAGTTAAGCGACAAAGCAAATTTTGAAGTGCACTTTCACCCTTTTGAACTCAATCCCAATATGCCTTTGGGTGGTCAAGATGCGATAGAGCATCTCACTGAAAAGTATGGCTTAACTGTAGAGCAGGTCAAAGCCAATCAAGCTAATATTCGGCTCAAAGCCTCAGAGGCGGGATTTGAGTTTCATCCAGAAGGTCGCAAGAGGGTTTACAACACATTTGATGCTCATCGTCTTTTGCATTGGGCGGGACAGGAGTTTGGACTAGAAAAGCAAGCAGTGCTCAAAAAGGAATTACTCAATACTTACTTTTGTTTAGCAGTGAATTTAGATGATCAGCAAAATCTACTAGATGCTGTAAATCGTTCCGGTCTAGATCAGCATAGGGCTCAAGAGGTACTCCAAAAGAACGAATTCTCTAAAGAAGTTCGGGAAGAAGAATCTACCTATACAAATGCAGGTATAAGCTCAGTACCATCAATCATTCTTAATGATCAATATCTTTTGCAAGGAGCTCAGCCGCCTGAGTCATTCATAAATGCATTTGAACAGTTAATCCAAAAGAGTTAAAAACAAAACCCCCAAGATTGCTGATGAGGGTTTTCTTTTCTGGTGGTCAAACTAGGACTTGAATCTGGGACCAAAGGATTTTGGGTTATCTTCACTGCATAAATTGATTATTTTGCCAATTTAAAATAATTTGATGAATTTGTTCAACTCCCTCGGTTAAGGCAGCAGGTCCGGGTTGTAGAATAAATGGGGATTTAATTTCAAATATTTGTTGATTTTTTACAGCAGAGATATTTTCCCATCCAGCTCTTTGCATAACCTGGTTAGGACGAAATTTCTTCCCACACCATGAGCCAATAATAATGTCAGGATTGCATTCAATAATCAACTTGTCTTGATGAATCATTCTATTTTTAGCCAAAGACTGCTTTGCAAGCTCAGGAAAACAATCCTTACCGCCAGCGAGCTCTACAAGCTCTGAAACCCATTGAATCCCTGAAATATATGGGCTATCCCACTCCTCGAAATATACTTTAGGGCGATTATTAAAGGTTTTTGCACTTAACTGAATGGTATTTAAATGCACTTTAATTAATTCAATTTGACGTATTGCTTCATCTGCTTGCCCTACGATTGCGCCAACTTGATACAACATCGAAAAAATTTCCTCAATGCTTCTTTGATTAAATATAGTTACCTGCACTCCCTGACGAATTAACGCAGAGGCAATATCTGCCTGTAAGTCAGAAAAACCAAAAACACAATCAGGCTTAAGCGCAAGAATTTGATCAATCTTAGCACTTAAAAAAGCACTAATTTTAGGTTTTTCTCTGCGCGCTTCGGGTGGTCTTACCGTATATCCAGAAATACCGACAATGCGATCTTGTTGACCCAACATGTATAGCCACTCTGTTGTTTCTTCAGTTAAGCAAATAATGCGGCTGGGTAATTGGAAATTAAACATTTAGGTAACTATTGTATGTAAATAAGTCAAAACCCCCACGATTGCTGATGAGGGTTTTCTTTTCTGGTGGTCAAACTAGGACTTGAATCTGGGACCAAAGGATTATGAGAGCAGACATCCAAGGAAAACTACAGAATTTTTGGAGCAACTATCTAACACTTCGTTGCTCCAAGCTACTTTATGGGAAATTAAGTCTTACTTTAAGTCACGCTTAAAAGCTTGATGCCTCGAGAGGAATCGAAGCATGGGCCAAGGATGGTTTTTTCTCCTTAAATACACAAATCCTCACAAGATTAGTCCAGCTAAAATCTCCCGCACATTCTGCGGAATAGGCGTTGGCTTGTTAGTACTCCGATTTACATAGACATGTACAAAGTTTCCAGCCGCTGAAGCAACATCATCATCATTCTTGAAAATAGCAAGCTCATACTTCACGCTACTATTACCTAAATATATGACTTTTAAGCCAACATGAATCAAGTCTGGATAAGTAATTGGTGAAAAATACTTACATTGAGTTTCGATTACAAATCCAATAGCTTCACTCTTTAAAACATTCAATACATTATGCTCAATTAAATATCGATTTACAGCAGTATCAAAAAATGAATAGTAAACAACATTGTTAATGTGGCCGTAAGCATCGTTATCCATCCACCTAGAATGAATTTCTTCAAATGCTACAAAATCAGATCGCGTTGGCGGGGTAAGTTTCTGATCACTCATAAGGCCTCTCGGTAAAGGTCTATAGCATCTTGTAAATTAATTTCGCGTGGGCTATTCATCAGTAAACGAGTTTGTAGCATTGCATCGCTTGCTAACTGCTCAACATCCTCTGCAGTAATACCAATATCCTTCAGGCGCTCTGGTAACCCTAACTCACCAGATAAACCTGCTAAGTAATCAACCAATTGGCTTGCTTGTTCAAGTGTTGAACCCTGAAGTCCAGGTTTAATAATCTGCCCAAGTTCAGCATACATCGCATGTGCATGCTCTAAATTAAAGCGCATCACCGACCCAA
>CANGWT010000048.1 GCA_947457745.1 Burkholderiaceae bacterium
CCAGTCGCACGCAATGCTGGCTCTTCTGCGATTTCTTTCATGGACAGAATTGGGCCGCAAGGGATATCGTATTTATTCAGAATATCCATGACTTCAAACTTGGTCTTCGTCATCGTCCATTTCTCAATTTCACCGAAAATTTCCATCAAATGTGGCAAGCGAGCCATTGGTGATGCAAAACGCACATCGGTAATCCAATCTTCGCGACCAATCACTTTGCAGACTGCCTCCCAAACTGGCGCTTGCACAATGACATACATATAGGAGTTTGGATCTGTTTCCCAGCCTTTGCATTTCACAATCCAGCCTGGTTGACCACCACCAGAGGCGTTACCAGCACGAGGTACAGCGCCACCAAACTCTCCATTAGGAAATTGTGGGTACTCTTGCATCAGGCCGTTACGTTCTAAGCGCTGTTGATCGCGGAGCTTCACGCGGCATAAATTCAATACGGCATCTTGCATCGCTGCCAATACTTTTTGGCCGCGGCCAGAGTGTGTACGCTGATATAGCGCTGTAACAATACCCAAAGCCAAATGCAATCCAGTGCCACTATCGCCAATCTGCGCACCAGTAACCATCGGAGGACCATCATCAAAACCTGTGGTTGATGCTGATCCGCCAGCACACTGCGCTACGTTCTCGTACACTTTGCAGTCCTCGTAAGGGCCAGGACCAAAACCTTTGACTGAAGCCATGATCATCATTGGATTGAGTTCTTGAATACGCTCCCAAGAAAAACCCATACGATCTAATGCGCCAGGTGCAAAGTTCTCAACCAGAACGTCACACTCTTTAATCAGGCGCTCTAGAATTTCTTTACCTTTTGGAGTTTTCGTATTAACAGTGATTGAACGCTTATTGTGGTTTAGCATTGTGAAATACAAACTATCTGCATCCGGGATATCCCGCAATTGGCCACGGGTAGCATCACCCTCACCAGATTTTTCTACTTTGATTACATCAGCACCAAACCAAGCAAGCAACTGAGTACAGGTGGGGCCAGATTGAACGTGCGTGAAGTCAAGAACCTTGACTCCCTCTAATGCTTTTGCCATGATTAAAGTCCTAATAAAAGAGTGAAATTTTGAATTAAGACGATTTTACCAGCGCCGGATTATGGCGCAATATGGGGGGCCTATTTATTGGGCATCTTAGCGATTAATGCTCAAGAATAGCGATTTGGCTGCAGCTTTCGGGCTTTTCAAGATCGAGAAGAGCCCTTTGTTCCCGAGAATGAATAAAAAAGGCGCCCACAAGGAGCGCCTTTGAAGCTAAAACGAATACTGCTAATCGTAATTAAACTGCTTTTGCTGCATGCAGCTTAGCGATGTCATCAGCGCTATAGCCGAGGTCAGCTAACACTTCATTAGTGTGCTCACCCAATACTGGCGATGGCTTTACTTCGACCTCTAAATCAGAGAACTTGATTGGGCTACCGATCGTTAAGTACTTACCGCGTACTTTGTGATCCACTTCAACGATAGAGCCACTCTTACGCAAGTCAGGTGAATTAGCCAATTCTTTCATTGACAGAACTGGTGCGCATGGAATGTCGAACTTGCGGAGGATATCCACAGCTTCGTACTTAGTCTTGTCCTTGAGCCATTCTTCGATTGTTGCGAAGATATCAAAAATCTTATCTTGACGTGCTTCCGCAGTCATGTACGCTGGATCAGTTGCCCACTCTGGCTTGCCCAAAGCTTTAGTAATTGGCTCCCAAGCATGGCCCTGAATGGTGAAGTAGATGTATGCGTTTGGATCTGTTTCCCAACCCTTACACTTCAACACCCAGCCTGGCTGACCGCCACCACCAGCGTTACCGCCACGTGGAACTACGTCAGAGAATGTACCGTGTGGGTACTGTGGGTACTCTTCGAGGTAACCAATTTTATCCAAGCGCTGCTGGTCGCGCAACTTCACGCGGCACAAGTTCAATACAGCATCTTGCATTGAGCAAGATACTTTTTGACCTTTACCGGTTTTTTGACGCTGCATCAATGCAGTCAAAATACCAATGGCCAAGTGCATACCAGTATTGCTATCGCCCAAGGCAGCAGCTGAAACTGTTGGAGGACCATCCCAGAAGCCAGTAGTAGAAGCGGCACCACCAGCACATTGAGCAACGTTCTCGTACACCTTTAAATCTTCGTATGAGTGACCATCGCTAAAGCCTTTAACAGAAGCCAATATCATCTTTGGATTGAGTTCCTGAATACGTGCCCAGCTAAAACCCATGCGATCCAAAGCGCCTGGACCAAAGTTCTCAACCATCACATCAGAAACCTTGATCATTTTCTCTAAAACTTCTTTGCCTTCTTGAGTCTTGGTATCCAAAGTCAAAGAGCGCTTATTACCGTTCAACATCGTGAAATACAAAGCATCTGCGCCTGGAATATCGCGTAACTGGCTACGGGTGACATCACCGGATCCTGGACGCTCAACCTTAATGACATCTGCGCCATAAAAACCTAGCAACTGAGTACATGCAGGACCTGCTTGTACGTGTGTGAAATCGATGATGCGAATACCGTCTAATGGTTTAGTCATGTTTGTTTCTCCTTAAGTGTTACTTGTTTGATACTTAATTCAGTCTAAAAAATATTCACTTTTGCTTTTGATTTCTAATCGCTGTTTATTTCTTTCCAGCCGCAGTAGATGGGTTTAAGTTGGTCAAACGCCCACTTTCAGTACCTGCAGCTTCATCAATAACAGCATTGATAAGGGCTGGTTTACGGGCAGCAATCGCTTCTGTTAACGCTGCTTCTAATTCTGCTGGAGTGGTTACGTAATAACCAACCCCACCAAATGCCTCAATCATTTTGTCGTAACGTGCATTCTTTACAAATACAGTTGGCGCCACATCTGCACCGCCAGTAGGATTCGTATCAGTGCCACGGTATACGCCGTTGTTATTGAAAACAACTGTAGTAATTGGCAAGTTGTAACGGCAAATAGTTTCTAACTCCATGCCGCTAAAGCCAAATGCGCTATCGCCCTCGACTGCAACGGTTGGCAAGTTACTGATAACTGAAGCGCCAATCGCATAGCCCATACCAATACCCATGATGCCCCAGGTGCCGGAGTCAAAACGCTTACGCGGCTTATACATATTCACAATCGCACGGCAGAAGTCCAGCGTGTTTGCACCCTCGTTTACTAAATTAACATCGGGGTTCTTCTGAATCACATCACGAATCGCACGTAATGCCCCATGGAAGTTCATTGGACTTACTTCTTTGGCAAGCGTTTCTGCCATCTTCGCCATGTTCTTGTCTTTTTTCTCGTTGATTGCTGAAATCCATTCAGCGCTTGGCTTGGGAACAGACGCAATGCCCTTCAAGAGTTCACCAACGCATGAGCCAATATCACCAATCAATGGTGCAGCAATTTGTACGTTGCTATCAACTTCGTTTGCCTGAATATCGATCTGAATAAATTTCTTAGGCTCCTTGCCCCAGGTCTTGCCTTTCCCATGAGCCAATAACCAGTTTAAGCGGGCACCAATTAATAAGACTGTGTCAGCCTCTGCCAAAACAAATGAGCGGGCTGGGGATGCAGTTTGCGGATGATCATCTGGCAACAAACCCTTTGCCATCGACATTGGTAAATATGGAATTCCAGACTTCTCAATCAATGCACGAATATCTGCGTCAGCTTGA
Source organism: Burkholderiaceae bacterium (assembly GCA_947457745.1). Taxonomy (GTDB): domain Bacteria; phylum Pseudomonadota; class Gammaproteobacteria; order Burkholderiales; family Burkholderiaceae; genus Polynucleobacter. The sequence goes on from CANGWT010000048.1 coordinate 3,663, forward strand.
GCATAAGCAGCGCCCTTACCTAACAAAATTAATGGGCGCTTAGCACCTTTTAATACATTCAAGGCACGCTCTACAGCATCGGCCGCAGGGATTTGACGTGGAACTGGATCGATTACCTTGAAGATGGATTTCTTGGCTTCTTCAACTGGCATTGTTTGAGCCAATAGTTGTGCCGGCAAGTCTAGGTACACGCCGCCTGGACGGCCAGAAACGGCTGCACGAATTGCGCGGGCAAAACCAATGCCAATGTCCTCAATGTGATTGATGCGGTATGCAGCTTTGCAATATGGCTTAGCTGCATTGAGCTGATCCATCTCTTCGTAATCGCCCTGCTGCAAGTCAACGATCTCGCGCTCACTTGACCCAGAAATCAGAATCATTGGGAAGCAGTTCACAGTGGCATTTGCCAATGCTGTTAATCCGTTCAAGAAACCTGGCGCTGACACAGTCATGCAGATACCTGGCTTTTGAGTCATGTAACCTGCAATCGCTGCAGCGTTACCAGCATGCTGTTCATGACGGAAACCAATGAAGCGCAAACCTTCAGCTTGAGCCAAACGGCATAAATCGGTAATTGGAATACCAACGAGGCCAAAAATGGTGTCTAAGTCATTTGCTTTTAAAGCATCGATGACGAGATGAAAACCATCAGTGACTTGGGTATGTTGATTATCTGTTGTCATAGAAATGTATAGTTAATTACACCGCCCGAACGTAAAGCACGCTCAGTGCAATTTAGCTTTCGCTAACTGTCTCCAATTAAGTTATTAGTAGTGCCACGGGTAACAAAAGCTCTCCCCTTAAGGCTGATATGAATGTTAGGCTCTGGGATCGGGTTCATCATTGACTTCGGTCAATTTCCCCTTAAATCTAGAAACATCTAGCCCTGCTATTTAAACAAATAGCTCTTTATGCTTTGTTTTAAGGCGGCTCAATGTCTCTGGGGAGAGATTGAGGTAGGCAGCCAGCTCTTTTTTTGGCAGCAACTCAAATAAGTCTTCATATTTTCGTAAAAAACGCTCTACCCGGCCCGGTGCATCAAGCATGTGAAGGGTAATCGTGTGAGCCATGATCTCGCTCATCAAGCGCATCACCTCAAACTCAAAGCTCTCTTTAAGCGGCTGGTGGGCATCCAGAAATTCAGCCCACTTTTTAAGGGGCATACGGGCTACCCGCGCCTTGGTTACTGAAGCAATACTATATGGGGCCGCCGTCTTGAGGCGCCAAGCAGCATAGCTTGTTTCAATATCCTTTTCGATGGCGAAACGCAAAATCATCTCTTTTGCATCTGCACTAGAGACAATTCGCTTCAAAATCCCATCTAAAACGAAATATTGCTCCATCTGATGGTCACCTTGATGGAGCAGGATTTCTGATTTTCTGAGGTCTGAGATCACTAAATGGCGCTCTAAATCAGCCATAGCTTCGGGATCTAAGCTTTTTAAAACCGAGTTTTGGCTCAACTGCAAACGAATCAGATTTTTTTCGGGGTGCTTATCTAATGCTGTCATGAGTCCTTAATCCTATAGCCCTCTATTGTAGGCTTCTTAAGTAAGGCCTGAGGTCTTTCGATTGAGGTGAAGGTATAGATACCCACTTATATTGCAGCGCAAAATTTTTTATTGGGGCTATGAACCTCTAGGTTTTTTAATCGACATGGGGAGTTAGCGATCCAGGAAAAATCAAGGTATGCGCCTCACCATTTTCCAGCATGACATCTAAGCCACAAGCCCTTAAATCCTCAACTAGCTCAGGAGTAAAGCCGGTACCCGGAGGTAAGGTTTGACTGGGCAACTCCAGCTCAGTACTGAGGATTATCCTTAAATCCATGCTCTTTTGAAAATCCCATAACCTGACGAGAAGTTCCGCATAGGACACCTTAAATAGGGGTGTATAAACCCTATAACTAGACCAGGTATTAACACGCCACTGGCGAATATCTTGCAGATGCAAATCACCGAATACTAGTCGCTCAATCTCGGCACCCGTCTGACTTTTAATTAATTGAAGGGCCTTCTCAATATTTTCTTTGTAATCAGTATTTGGAAAGAGTGGGACTAAGCACAGGGGGACTTTGAAAAAATCGGCCTGCATGGCGATGTTTTTAATGTGGATGTTCTGAATGGATACACGTTTAGTATGCGCTCCAAAACTGGTTAAGAGAACAACGTTTTTCTTTTCCTCCAGCAATTGCATTAAGGTCAAAAAGCTGTCTTTTCCTCCAGACCAAAAAAGAACATCAACGCCACCATCCTTTGGAATCCAATTCATTAAAACGGGACGCTCAATGGATAGATCGGAGTGTTTCGCTCCCCCTACATTAATGTGTCCATAAGGACAGTGTCGGCAAGAATTTCCACAACACCTCCCCTGCTTTTGTAGTGTCAAGCTAGTAAGTACTTGATAGCCTGAAGCAGGGTCAATGTAAGTGTCGCGCCCGGCCTCGCAAGCAATACGATGTAATTCTTCTAAATTAGACATAGTGATTTCAATGAAAAGCCACCCGAGGGTGGCTGATACAGAGAGACTTATTTCATGGCATACCGAACACCAACAAATACGTTGGAGCCTGGAGTGACATAGCCATAATTCAGTTGGTAGTTTTTATTGGTCATATTATTCCAGCGACCAAACAAACTCCAATCTTTCGCAAAGTCATAGCTGGCATACGTATTAAAAATTCCGTAACCGCTCATCGTATTACTATTGCCATAGTCATTACGGCTTGCTTGAAAGGTTCCCTCAATACCGGCAGCAACTTGCTTGGCACGGTACTCTGCACCCAGGTTACCAAATTGCTTGGCACGCTTTGCAAGAACATATCCAGTATTTTGATCAATCGGATTTTGCTGATCAAAGGATGCTTTCAGATTGAAATTGCCCACTCTGGCAACTGTACCGAGTGATAGACCAGTGATCTTTGCGGTAGCAACGTTACTAGCGCAACCAAATGCATATCCTGTAGGACACCCAGAGCTAGTGTACTGAATCAGGTTTGTAATGGAATTGTTGTACGCCACCAAATGAACGTCGTAAGCAACGCTCTCATAGTGGAGGCCAGCCTCGGTATTTTTACTCTTTTCAGGCTGCAGGCTTGATACACCATAACCCGGATAGTAAAGCTCATAGAATGAAGGCGCCTTAAAGCCCGTACCGTAATTCACATTGGCACGCCACTCTTTTGTAAGGAAATAGCCATATGAGATACCTCCAGTAGTTTGAGGTCCGTACCCAGTAATACTGTCATTACGAATACTGAGGTTCGCCAGATTAGCCCCTCGCTTCATTTGATAAGCAGCGGCAACAGAGTTTGTATCTTGGCCTAAATTCAGGGTTGCAGATCCTGTTGCGTTCATCGTGGCTGCTCTGCGTTCACCCAAAATCTGCAGCAAATCTGGACCTACATTAATGTCATTTTGCCAGGTGTAAATATTTTGCCGAGTTGTAGAGATGGGATTGTTGCCAGAATACAGTGCCTGCCCTGAATCGTAAGATTGAGCAAATTGCAAATTACTATTCCAATTCTGAGTAATCTGATTCTTTGAATAAGCAGCTAGGGTAGTAACTTCATTTATCTGGTTGCCCACTACTTTTGCACGCCCATACACAGGGTATTGGTTGTTATTTCGACTGGCAAATACTTGGGCACCCAACTCTTGGCCCTTGGCCCACTCTTGACTTACTCGAGCCGCACCACCAGTTTTGGTATATCCGATAGTGTTTGAAGTGTTGTAATAATTTTGCGCAGTATTGTTTGATGCAATGGTATTAAAACCAGCAGTATTCTCAGTAGTTGCACTGACTGAGTAGCTCGTATTTTTATCTCCGCCTGTTGAACCGTAAACACTGGCATCCGATATGCTGGTTCCATATGAGCCATAACCTGTTGATGCGCTAACTCTAGTTGGTCCCTCACCCTTTTTGGTAAAGATATTGATAACTCCACCGATAGCATCCGAACCATATAAGCTGCTCTGTGGCCCGAAAATAATTTCAATATGATCAATGATAGGTACCGGAATTGCTGCCCACGCAGCACCACCATTGAGCATGGATGTTGTTCTCACGCCATCAATTAACACTAGAGTTTGCGCAGAATTGGCGCCACGCAAAAATACGCTTTGCACTCCGCCGCCATTGTTTGATACCTCAACACCGCGTTGACGTTGCAGCAACTGAGTGATGCTGGACTGACCAGCATCTGCAATTTCTTCCGGTCCGATATAAACATAGTCCGCAAGCACATCATTGGCGCGAGTAGGTGTTCTCGTCGCAGTCACAATAATTGGATCTACTTGATTACTGAGATTGGTCACAGAAACAGATGAGGGTGTGCTTTGGGCGATTGCTGATGTTTGACTAAATACGATGCCTAGTGATACGAGTAATGTGTTTAATAAAACATGCTTACTTTTGCTTGATAAAAGCTGATGATGGAATGGATGATTCATTTTTTATGCCTCAATACGGATTACCCAGTCAAATTCCCTGTTGACCGGAATCTACGAAACAGACAAATTGAGTTGTGCAAGAAGGTGCCTTCTACGTTAAATAGAAGAGATCACCGGCACGCAAAGACCCACGTTGCAAATTTCACCTGTTGAGGCCGGTATCCGGGCTGGAGAACTTCGGAATTTGGCCTTCCCATGCGATATATTGCACAGTGGCTTGTTCAAATTCTTTGCCAATACAGCGTAGGCGTTCTCTTACCGTTGCGGGGACAGCGCACGTTTGGGTAGTGCTTCCCGTTTAACTCCAATGCCAAATCGACATCAGAGCACCATCAACCCCTCAATTATAAGGGAGTGGGAACACCCACTCTCAATTAGAGATTGATCTTGCTGCGAGCAGCTGCTTTTTGAGCTGTTGCAGTGAACACCAAATGCGCCACTAAGGCCAAAAGTAAATAACTCATGGTAAACATCAGAGCATGCGGCAGATACTGAGCAAATCTACCCATGAATTCACCAAGAGAGGCTGTACCCGGGACATTGATGAAGTAGAAGCTGCCACTTGAAATCAGCTCGCACACAATAATCCCTGAGACCGCGGCAATCACAAAGCTCTTAAAGCCAGTCAGACTGAGTTCAGCACGCTTGGACAAGCACTTGCCGGCAAACCACAGTGAAAGATAAGCAGGCAGCAAGAAGCTGTAAGCAAGAGTGAAGCAAGACTGGCCCATACCCAACTGAGTCAGCGCCAAATAGTCAATTAAGAATGCTTGGGCCAAGAACAGAGCGATAACAGCAAAGCTGGAGCAGTAAAAGCCGACGATAAAGAAGATAGCCCAAGATGCATCCGGAAGATGAGCAAGAGATGCTACGTGGTGACCGCGCGTAAGCCACATGATCGCTGACAAAGCAAAAATTAAGAAGATGTTTTGTCTTTTAGATAAACTCATCGTGAATACTCTCCGGAAATTGGGTTTTGACCATTTTATCCCCAAATCTTGGTGTTTTAAATGGTTATTTTGACTAAGGTTGCTAATTCATGTCCACTCAATCAATGGCCTCCTGGAGTGGGGGCAAGGACTCCTGTTTAGCCCTATGGCGAGCTCAAAGAGCTGGGACTCATATTACCCACCTCCTTACCGCCCTAGATGAGACTGGCCTTAAAACCCGCTCGCACGGGGTTTCAAGAGAGCTCATCTGCGCTCAGGGAATATCCCTTGGAATACAAAATAGATTTATCTCAGCAAGCTGGCAGGAATACGAAAAGCAATTTATTGATCAATTAATGCTATTACATTCCCAAGGGGTTAGAAATGCGATTTTTGGAGATATTGATCTACTTCCACATCGAGAGTGGGAGGAATTGGTTTGCTCGAAGGCTGGTCTTACAGCCGTTCTGCCACTCTGGAATGAAGATCGCTTGGCCATGGTGCATGAATTCTTGGGGGCAGGATTCAAGGCAAGAGTCGTGTGTGTTGATGGGCGCTTTTTAGATGACTCATTTGTAGGGGTTGAATTTAACCAAAATTTCATTAATCAGCTGCCTCCGAATGTAGATGCCTGCGGTGAAAACGGCGAATTCCACACCTTTGTATATGATGGCCCGAATTTCCACCACCAGGTTCAGTGGGAGAGCTTGGGGAAGAAAACCTACACCTCCCCTAAAGAATTTGGGGAGCGAACCTATTACTTTGATCTACTTGGCTCACCTGCCACATAAGCCTCATTCAAGCGAATGCACAAACCAATTTCCTGAGGCTACAATGCCCTTATGACCGAGCACATCCCTCATGTCCAAGGCGACTCAACCGAATCCGATCCGATAGCGGCATCGCTGCAGAGGCTATCAAAAAAAATTCAGCTAATTGCTGATGCCGTCAAAGCACTGCATCAGGATCGCATCCAACTTGAGACCAAAATTGAGGATGCACAAAAACGGATTCAACATATTTTGAGTCGCCTGCCAGAGCAGAGTGATGGACGTCAATTGAACTTACTCAGTGAGCCCGTGACACCAACTAATCCAGAGGATGACAATGAGCCAACAACGCATTGAAGTAACCCTCGCTGGTCAAAAAATTACTTTAGCCACGAGTACTGAGCATGAGCCACTGCTTCGTGCAGCCTGCACATTAGTCGATGAACAAATTCAACTAGCGATTACTGGCGGAAACCGTAGCATTGAACGTGCGAGCATGATGGCCGCACTGAAGATTGCAGGTGATCTCATTAAGCTACAAAATGCATCTCAAGTTACTTCCGCGCAAAGTAATTCATCCAACTCCAATTCAGAAGAGATTACTCGACTCCAGAATGAAATTTATGCTCTGGAAGATCAAGTGGATGCCCTGATGCAAACCCTTTCCCTGCCTGGTTCGCCAAGGCCAATAGTTCCTTGAACCGATGCGCAAGCATCAGGAACGATCTTTACACTGTGGGCGTGAGCGTTTCGAATTTTCACAGTGGCAGCTTC
>CANGWT010000049.1 GCA_947457745.1 Burkholderiaceae bacterium
CACCGGTCATTTTGTTTTGACGACCCATTGCAAGTATTTGCGTAAAACCAACATAAAAGAATAATCCTTCCATTACGCAGGCAAAAACGATCAATGATTTGAGCAACATTTGATCAGTTTCTAATGTCCCAGTTTTGAAATTAGGGTCAGTCAACACATCAATAAACGGAATTAAGAACTGATCTTTGGCGCGAATTGACTCAATCTCGTTGTACGCATTAAAGATTTCGCTCTGGTCTAAACCCAAAGATTCCACAATATATTGATAGGCATGAGTATGAATTGCCTCCTCAAAAGCCTGACGCAATAGATATTGACGGCATTCTGGGGCAGTAATGTGGCGATAAGTGCCCAGAACAATATTGTTTGCCGCTAAAGAATCTGCTGTTGTGAAGAAACCAAGATTGCGCTTAATGATGCGACGCTCATCCTCAGTTAAGCCATTAGGATCCTTCCAAAGCGCGATATCGCGGTTCATATTGATCTCTTGTGGCATCCAATGATTTGCGCAACCAGCTAGATATTTCTCCCAAGCCCACTTATATTTAAATGGAACCAGTTGATTCACGTCAGTTTTGGCATTAATGACGCGCTTATCAGCAGCATTGACACGCAAAGCTGCGCCACCAGTCAATGCAACGGCTTGCACAGCTGCAGACTCAACATTCTGAGGGGCAACAATCGCCACCTGGTCTGCTTGTGGACGTTGTGGCTCTACAAATACAGGTTGTGGCGCTAAACCAACCTTGGCTATCGCAGGAGCTACTTCTTCTTCCCAATTCAACATAACTTTCTCCAAATTCTTATTTTTCTAAATCAGTTAGCAATAGCTTACTGACATGCTTCACATTCTTCAAAGCCAGCATCACCTGGGCGCATTGTGCAGGCCGGACCATCTAACTCTTGTGCGGCGGCTGCATCGGTACCATTGACGCCACCACCACTAGATACGGAATTCAACTGACCGCTAGCTACAGTAGATTTCTCAACGTGGGTTGCCGCCATCGTGCGGAGGTAATACGTAGTCTTCAGACCACGTATCCATGCCAACTTGTATGTGTCATCTAATTTCTTGCCAGATGCGCCACCCATGTAAATATTGAGTGACTGTGCCTGGTCAATCCACTTCTGACGACGTGAGGCAGCCTCAACTAACCAGCTTGGCTCCACTTCGAATGCGGTGGCATATAAATCACGCAAATCTTGTGGGACACGATCAATCTTGGACAAGGTACCGTCAAAGTACTTCAAGTCAGCAATCATGACTTCATCCCAGAGGCCACGGTCCTTCAAATCACGGACTAAATACTCGTTTACTACGGTGAATTCGCCTGAGAGGTTGGATTTCACAAACAAGTTCTGGAATGTCGGCTCGATACAAGCTGATACGCCAATGATATTGGAAATAGTTGCAGTCGGTGCGATCGCAACACAGTTGGAGTTGCGCATACCGTGCTGCTTAATGCGGGCACGCAAGCCATCCCAATTCATAGTGGAGGAATTATCCACTTCAAGGTACCCGCCACGCTCTGCTGCCAGCAAGGCCACTGAGTCTTGAGGAAGAATGCCGCGATCCCATAATGAACCTTTGTAGGTGCTGTAAACGCCACGCTCTTCAGCTAACTCATTGGATGCTTGATAGGCGTAGTAGCAAACCGCTTCCATTGAAGAGTCGGCAAACTTCACTGCCTCATCACTAGCATAAGGAATACGTTGCATGTGCAGGCAATCCTGGAAGCCCATGATGCCCATACCCACTGGACGATGCTTCAAGTTGGAGTTGCGCGCTTTAGCAACAGCGTAATAGTTGATGTCAATCACGTTATCCAACATCCGCATTGCAGTACGGATCGTTTTTTGGAGCTTCTCGTGATCCAAAATCATTTTTCCGGAAGCATCAGTAGTCATGTGCGCTGTCAAGTTCACAGAACCTAAGTTACAAACAGCAATCTCGCTCTCATTTGTGTTCAGAGTGATCTCAGTACACAAGTTAGAAGAGTGAACTACGCCAATATGTTGTTGTGGGCTGCGAATGTTGCAAGGATCTTTAAATGTGATCCATGGGTGGCCAGTTTCAAACAACATACCCAACATCTTGCGCCATAATTGTTGCGCAGGAATACGACGGAATGGTTTCAATTCACCAGCGTCTGCTTTTTTCTCGTAAGCGACGTAAGCTTCTTCAAAGGCCTTACCAAATTTATCATGTAGATCAGGTGTATTTGAAGGTGAGAATAATGTCCACTCACCACCTTCCATGACACGCTTCATGAACAAGTCAGGGATCCAGTTTGAAGTATTCATGTCATGCGTACGGCGACGATCATCACCTGTGTTCTTACGCAACTCAAGGAACTCTTCAATATCTAAGTGCCATGTCTCTAAGTAGGCGCAAACTGCACCTTTGCGCTTACCACCTTGGTTCACTGCAACCGCTGTATCGTTCACCACTTTTAAGAATGGCACAACACCTTGTGACTTACCGTTAGTACCCTTGATATGACTTCCCAAGGCGCGCACGTTTGTCCAGTCATTGCCTAAACCGCCAGCAAACTTAGACAAGAGTGCATTCTCTTTCAAGGCTTCATAGATACCATCAAGATCATCATCCACTGTTGTTAGGTAGCAACTGGACAACTGAGGACGTGTGGTCGCTGAGTTAAACAAGGTTGGCGTGCTGGACATGAAATCAAATGTAGAGAGGATTTCATAAAACTCGATAGCGCGACGCTCACGGTCCAACTCATTCAAAGACAAGCCCATTGCAACACGCATGAAGAAAGCCTGTGGCATTTCAATACGGCGGTCTTCAATGTGCAAGAAATAACGGTCGTACAAAGTTTGCAAACCAAGGTAGTTGAACTGCAAGTCACGACTTGCATTCAAGGCCGCGGCCAATCTTGGTAAGTCAAACTCACGCATACGTGGGTCTAAGAGCTCAGCAGAAATACCTTCATTGATGTACTTAGCAAAATAACTGCCGTACTCAGCTTGCATATCGCCTTGCAATACTTCGCGACCGAGGATTTCCTTACGAATCACGTGCATCAAGATGCGTGCAGTCACCTGACTGTATGCAGGATCTTTTTCAATCAAAGTGCGTGATGCCAAAATTGCGGAATCATACACCTGAGCCATTGGCACGCCATCATACAAATTCTTAATAGTTTCAGTGATGATTGGACTGGCATCAATGTTATTGCCAAGCCCTTCACAGGCAGCTTCGATAATGGTGCGCAAGGCCGCCATATCCAATAACTTCTCAACACCGTTATCCGTTACCTTCAAACTCGGCTCAGTAGCTTGAGTAGACGCTTGAGATTCTTGTGCAGTGATCTGCTGTGCAGCACGCTCTTGATTGCGCTTTTCACGATAGAGAACATATGCGCGAGCAACGTTGTGCTCACCACTGCGCATTAACGCCAATTCCACTTGATCTTGAATATCCTCGATATGAAAAGTGCCGCCATTTGGACGACTACGCAACAAAGCACGAACTACTGCGTGTGTTAGTTGCTCAACCTGCTCACGCACACGTGCAGAAGCAGCACCCTGACCACCGTTGACTGCTAAAAATGCTTTTGTAACTGCAATGGCGATTTTGGATGGCTCAAATGCCACCACGGAGCCATTTCGGCGAATGATCTTGTAATCTGTCAATTGAATAGCTTGCCCACCACCCACTCCACCGGCTACAAAACCAGCAGATGGGGCTTGATTCATCGATTCCGAGGAACTCATCCCTGGATTATTTGTGCCGGCAGTCTGTCCCGCTGTCTGGGGGTTGGCATATGTCATATTTTTCCTGCTTATATTAGTTATTTGGACAAAAAATCATTAAAAAACAATACGATATTGCTGTAATTAGACACTACATCTAGTGTCTTAAAGTGCATTTGATACTAAGTATAGGGAAATATTCAGAAATTAGTAAGCCATTTCTGACGAATATTTATAAGTATTTTTCCCTATATTTCAAGAAATTAGGGCTCATTTTGGTGCAGTTTTTGTAGTCCTTTTCAGCTAAAGGGTAAGAAAGTGAGCGGGTGCTCACATACATATTGAGGGACCTAACGCGGGTCTATACCAAAAGGTAATTTTTCGACAGGAATGTTGTTTTTACTCTGGAACTTTTTCCAATCAAATTGAATGCCTGGATCAGCTTTTCTTCCTGGGGCGATATCACTATGCCCAGCAAATTGAAGATTGGGATAAACAGCGTGTATTTGGGCGCTTAATTTAGCCAGAGCGGAATATTGAATATCCTCAAAGGGATGGTCGCCATCCCCCTCAAGCTCAATACCAATCGAAAAGTCATTGCACTTTTCTCGCCCCAAAAAAGATGAGGCGCCGGCATGCCAGGCTTTGTTTTGAGTGGATACAAACTGAAAGACCTCGCCACGACGAGAAATCAAAAAATGACTGGATACCTTTTGGTCAGCAATTTCTTCAAAATAGGGATGCACGGAAGCATCCAGCTTGTTTTGAAAAAAATCTACGATAAATTGAGTGGAGTTGTTATCGATGAATCCACCAGGCGGAAGGCTGATGTGATGAATCACCATTAAATCTGGTACAAGACCCTCCGGTCGCATATCTTGGTTGGGTGAGATTCGCCAAGCAGCTGAACCAAGCCAGCCTTGGGCATCCAAGCTATCGAGATGCTCTTGAGAGCAATAGTAGCGCGCCTCTTGCATAACTGCTTCAGATTTTGGAAGGTGCACAGAGCAATGGTGGCACTGGACAATTACTTCCGGCTCAACAACCTTACTTCGCTCTGCTTTTATCTTTGCAGCCTGATCTGTATTGAGTTTGACTTGTTTTTTGCCTTTTATCCAAAAGTACAAAGCGACAGCACCAGCAAATAGTAGAAGCCATTTAATCAAAGTGTCATGCCTTCTGAAGAACTACTTCCAACACAAAGCGACTGCCAACATATGCAAGCAATAAAACAACATAGGCACTTAAGACCCAACGAATTGCCGCCCAACCACGTAAACCAACCCACCAGCGGGCTATCAGCAAACCAGCAAATAAGATCCAGGAGACCATTGCAAAAATAGTTTTATGGTCAAACACAAATGGTTTGCCAAATAAAGCTTGTGAAAACAATAGGCCAGAGAAAACAGTCAGAGTTAAGAGTGCAAAACCAACGTAGAGTAAGTTAAAAAGCAGGCCTTCCATTGTCATGAGTGGCGGTAAATCTTCTAACCAATGGGCCAGACGACTATTAGGAAGAATCGCTAATTGACGATGTAAGGCGCGGTCATAAACACTCATTAACATAGCCTGCATAGCTGCCAGACTTAACAAACCTACTGAAATAGTAGCCACAATAAAATGCGCCTTGAACCAGGGATCTGAAACAGCCGCTGGAGAAATCAATACTCCTGGAAAAAAGATCGGAAGCAAAGAACAAAATAAAGCGAACAATATTGACATCCAAAGCAAGCTAGCGATTGGCAAAAACCAGGATTGAAACCAATAGAATGCCAATCCTACCCAGGCAATCAAGGATAAGTCCTGGGCAAACCCAAAAACAAAACCTTGGGATGTAAAGACAGAATCATGCAATTCAATTCCATGCAATATCAAAATCACAAAAATACTAGCTTGTGTCAGCCAGCCAGAAATGGCGAATTCCTTGCCCGACTTAACTCGCCAGCTCAAAATGAGCAGTAAAAATAAATAGAGGGCTGGGGGAAGCCATCCCGATCCTAAGTAACCTAAAATATCCATCTAGAAAGTCTAATCGATAAATGCTAGAGAATCTCACCGATCGCCTATCTCGTGTTGTTAAAACAATGCGGGGTCAAGCTCGCCTGACCGAAGAGAACACCGCAGAAATGCTCCGGGAGATCCGCCTGGCCTTATTGGAGGCTGACGTTGCGCTCCCAGTCGTTAAATCCTTGCTAGAGCAAATTAAATTTAAAGCCCTTGGCGAAGAAGTGGTTGGAAGCCTCAGCCCAGGACAAGCGCTAGTTGGTGTTGTTCAGCGCGAACTGACCCAGGTCATGCGAGGTGACGCAACCCAAAGCGGTGAGCTAAATTTAGCAACCCAACCACCGGCAGTAATCCTCATGGCCGGCTTGCAGGGTGCAGGAAAAACCACCTCAGTTGGTAAGTTGGCCAAGTTTTTGCAAGAAAAGAAGAAAAAGAAAGTACTCACCGTCTCTTGTGACGTCTATCGTCCTGCAGCTATCGAGCAGCTAGAAACTGTTAGCAAACAAGTTGGTGCTGAATTTTTCCCAAGTAACATAAATCAAAAGCCGAGTGAAATTGCTGCAGCCGCTCTAGATTGGGCACGTCGCCATTATTTTGATGTGTTGCTAGTGGATACAGCTGGTCGTCTCGGTATTGATGAAGCGCTTATGCAAGAAATCAAAACCTTGCACGCCAATCTCAATCCGATTGAGACACTCTTTGTTGTTGATGCCATGCTGGGTCAAGATGCGGTCAATACGGCCAAAGCTTTCCATGAAGCACTGCCACTTACTGGTGTAATTCTTACCAAATTAGATGGTGATTCACGTGGTGGTGCGGCGCTTTCAGTGCGTCAGGTTACCGGCGTGCCACTCAAGTTCATTGGTGTTGCCGAAAAAATGGACGGCCTCGAAGCATTTGATGCCGAGAGAATGGCTAGCCGTATTTTAGGCATGGGCGATATTCTTGCTCTAGTTGAACAAGCCCAACAGAACGTCGATGTTGCCAAAGCTGAAAAGCTAGCCAGTAAGATTTCTAAAGGTGGATTTGATCTGGGCGACTTCCGAGATCAACTCGCACAAATGCAACAGATGGGCGGTATGGCCAGCTTGATGGATAAGCTACCAAGTCACATGGCACAAGCGGCCTCCAAAACGAATTTGAGTGCTGCCGACAAACAGACAAAACGTATGCGCGGCATCATCGACAGCATGACACCAAAAGAGCGTGCGAAACCTGAGCTACTAAAGGCTACTCGCAAGCGTCGCATTGCGGCGGGTGCAGGTGTCGAGGTTCAAGAAGTCAATCGCCTACTGGCACAGTTTGAGCAAATGCAAACCATGATGAAACAGTTCAAGGGTGGCAAGATGGCGCGCACCATGGCATCTATGGCAGCTAAAGGAGCCGCCAAAGGTATTGGCGGGCTCTTTAAAAAATAACCATTAAAAACTTTTTGGTTTAAGAGACGAGTTTCTTAGCAGCATCAACTGCAGCAACTACTCTCGTTTTAATTTCTGCCAGCGGAATATTTTCAGATTCAGCATCCGTACGGCCTTTGAATTCCACTTGAGCATCTGCAAGACCGCGATCACCAATCACGACGCGGAAGGGAACGCCGATAAGTTCCCAATCAGCAAACATCGCGCCTGGTCTCTCACCACGATCATCCAGTACTACATCTACTCCGGCAGCAATTAATTCATCATGTAATTGATCAGCGGCAGCTTTCACTGCCTCTGATTTATCGTAACCCATTGGACAAATCACCACCTCAAACGGTGCCATCGAAATTGGCCAAATGATTCCCCGCTCATCATTACCCTGCTCAATTGCAGCACCTAATAAGCGAGTTACACCAATACCATAACAACCCATCACCATTGGCTGTGCTTTACCTTGCTGATCTAGGTAAGTGCAGCCCATCGCCTCAGAGTAACGCGTACCCAATTGGAATACATGGCCCACTTCAATGCCGCGACAAATATCGACAACACCTTTACCGTCAGGCGAAGGGTCTCCCGCTACAGCATTACGCAAATCCATCACTAAAGGATCTGGCAAATCACGACCCCAGTTCACACCAGTCAAATGATGCCCCACATCGTTTGCGCCGCAAACAAAGTCAGACATATTGGCAACGGTACGATCTGCGACTACGGTTACAACAGCAGCAACTCCAACCGGACCCAAATAACCCGCTGGTGCATTACAGGCTTCCTTAATCTCAGCTTCACTAGCAAAGCGTGACTCGGTCATACCAGGAATCTTGCTCGCCTTAATTTCATTAAGCTCATGGTCACCGCGCACTAGTACCATAAACAATTTTGCTGGGCCTTCTTCTTGATCGGCAGCAAATAGTAAGGACTTCACAGTCTGCTCTAGTGGCAAGTTTAAAAACTTGGCCACCTCTGCACAGTTTGTTTGATTTGGTGTCGCAACTTTAGTCAGAGTATGGGTTGGAGCACCACGTGCACCAATCAATGACACCGACTCAGCAGCCTCCAGATTAGCGGCGTAATCCGAATTTGGGCAATACACAATGGCATCTTCACCGGTATCAGCAATCACATGAAACTCTTGACTACCTGAGCCACCAATCGCACCATTATCTGCAGTGACCGCACGGAACTTCAAACCCATACGCTTGAAGATACGCGTGTAAGCATCAAACATGATTTGATAGGATCTCTTCAAGCCCTCAGCATCACGATCAAAAGAATAAGCATCTTTCATACTGAACTCGCGTCCACGCATAATTCCAAAACGTGGTCGGCGCTCATCGCGGAACTTAGTCTGAATTTGATAAAAATTCACCGGGAGCTGCTTGTAACTCTTGATTTCGTTACGCGCTAAATCGGTCACTACTTCTTCAGAGGTTGGTTGAATTAAAAAATCACGATCATGACGATCTTTAATACGGAGCAACTCTGGCCCCATCTTTTCCCAGCGACCAGTCTCTTGCCATAACTCTGCAGGTTGAATCATTGGCATGAGTAGCTCAATGGCACCAGCGCGATTCATTTCTTCGCGAATGATATTTTCAACCTTGCGAATGGACTTCAAACCCAAGGGGAGATAGTTGTAAATACCTGCGCTGAGCTTGCGTATTAAACCGGCGCGCACCATGAGTTTGTGCGATACCACCTCAGCGTCTGAAGGGGCTTCTTTTAGCGTGGCGAGAAATGATTGTGAAGCTTTCATGTATGGATATAATCAAATCATTGATTTTAAAGGATTTGAGGCGCGATCTCATGCTTGACCGTGAAGGGTATCGACCCAATGTCGGCATAGTCATCCTCAACAGCCATAACGAGGTTTTCTGGGGAAAACGCGTTGGGCAGCATTCGTGGCAGTTCCCGCAGGGTGGCATTCAACATGGAGAAAGCCCGGAGCAGGCCATGTACCGCGAATTGCATGAGGAAGTTGGCTTGCTGCCAGAACATGTCCAAATTATTGGACGAACCAGGGACTGGCTTCGTTATGACGTCCCGGAGGAGTTCTTACGCCGCCAGCAAACCTCAAAAAATCATCGTGCAAGCTATCGCGGCCAAAAGCAAATCTGGTTTTTACTGCGTTTAGTGGGCTTAGACAGCGATATTCACTTACGCGCTTCGGAGCACCCTGAATTCGATGCTTGGCGCTGGGTTCCTTTTTGGATCCAGCTCGACTCAGTCATTGATTTCAAACGCGAAGTCTATCAATTAGCCCTTTCTGAGCTTGCGCGCTACTTATCCCGTGGCATGCGTATGCAACAACTTGCCTGGGGATCCCCGCTCGATTTGTTTCAATCCCTTTACGGGGGCGAGGAAGACGAGCCTACAGAAATAAAACCTACCGATAAGCCATGATGAAACTCTCCATTTGCAATCTTCGACTTTCAATCCTTGGCTTAGCTATCAGCTTAGCTATAGCAGGATGTGCGGGAGATCCATTAGAAAGTGGTGTTGATCCATTTGCTCCGATGGTTTTTAAAGAGGGTGCAACAGCGATGCCACTGAACCCTCCTAATCAAGCAACTATTCAGCCTTTTTATGTATCGCAACAAACCGTTTTTAAGTTTGCGGTCGATACCAACTCTATTTTGATTGGTAACGATGGCATCACCAGATACATCGTGACTCTGACCAGCCCTAATGGCAATAGCCAAGTTCAATATGAAGGCATTCGCTGTGACTCGTTCCAATGGCGCCTTTATGGCACATTTGAAAGCGGAGTATGGAAAGAAAATCCTTTGTCTACTTGGCGCACCATCCAGAGCAATGTACCAAATCGATATCAAGCAGCATTAGCTCAGGGCGCTTTTTGTAACTTTGCGTCTCAAGAAAAAAATATCAAGACTATTATTAATGCCCTCAATCCTAATGGATTTACAGGGCAGACCAAACCCACTAATTCATATGGCGTGATCAATTAAATCAGGAATTACGTTTTTTTTGATGCTGAGGCAGCAGCTAAGCAAGTACCAATTTTTTCACCACGCATCAAACGAGTGAGAACCTGAGGTTCGTGCCCAGAAGCAATGACAGTATCTGCGCCTGTCAGAGCAGCGACTTTCGCAGCCAATACTTTCGTCAGCATGCCACCCTTACTTAACTCGCTTGCAGCACCACCAGCCATTTTTTCTAAAGCAGGGTCACCTGCAATTGCATCACTTAAAAGAGTCGCGGAAGCATCTTGACGAGGGTCAGCGGTATATAAGCCGCCCTGATCCGTCAGGATTACTAATAAATCCGCATGAATAAGATTCGTTACCAAAGCAGCTAAGCTATCGTTATCGCCAAATTTAATTTCATCAGTAACCACAGTATCGTTTTCATTGATGATGGGAACA
>CANGWT010000050.1 GCA_947457745.1 Burkholderiaceae bacterium
AAGAAATTGACTTGGTAATAAAACCAAATCTTTTTACTGTCTATGAGTACTATTTATTTACATCTGTCCCGAAGGACTTGATGCTTTCACTTAGTACCCACAATTATCGGTTGACTAATTTTTAAAGAGGGCTGCGCGTTTTTTGTATTTCGTAAAACGTTGCAGCAGAGAGATGAGACTTTATACCACTTTGGGGGGTCCGTCAACACCTTTCGTAGTCTTTTTCTATTAAAAAGCGATGTTTTTTCCTACTTTTCAAATAAAGCCATTAAAAACAAGGGTATGGAGATTGAAAATATTTTTAACTTTTTTAAAAATATACGGGTTTTTATGGATAAGGCCCTAAATTCGGGGTAAGTGTTGAGTTTTTTTGCTTGATTTACTGGCTTTCTTTACCAGCTTGCATAAACCTAGGGAAAACCCTGTAATTAGCTCTCGTTTCTGCTAGTATGTTGCTATGCACAATAAATTAGCGAATAGTCACTTACCCAGCAAGCCCTATGCGGCTCGCTTAGTTGTGCCTGTCCGTGAACTACATGCTGGCCATAGAGGGCACATTCTTCGGCATCTTTTGCTGCTGAATGAGGAAGATCGTCGTCTTCGCTTCGGCACTCAAACCCCTGATGAGGTCATTCATCGCTATGTAGAGAATCTTGATTTCAATAGAGATACGATGTTTGGCAGCTTTGATTCCCAGCTAAACCTGATTGGTATGGCTCATTTAGCGTATTTACCGAAAACTAAAGGCCAGTCATTAGCTGCAGAGTTTGGCGTATCAGTGCTAGCTAATGGCAGGGGCCAGGGCATAGGTACAGCCTTATTAGCACGCGCTTCAGTGCACTCACGCAATACTCGTATCGAAACCTTATTCGTACATTGCCTGGCAAATAACGGCGCGATGATGCATCTGGCACAAAAAGCGGGGATGCTAGTTGAGTACGCCTATGGTGATGCAGATGCTTACTTGAAATTACCGCCTGCAAATTCAAGCACGATTGTTGAAGAAGCTGCCAATGAGCAGTGGGCTGACTTCGACTACGCACTTAAAGAAAACTTTAAGCGTTCAAATGATGCGTGGTCCTGGTTTCTTAGAAAGCCAGTCGTTCGCCCAACTTAATTTGCGCTAGGCGCTCCGCGCAAAATCCAACTCACTAATAAAGAGATATCGGCATCGCTTAACTTTGCATTTGCCGGCATCGGCACAATGCCCCAAGATCCTGAGCCGCCTTTAATAATTTTGTTTTTTAGAAATACTGTTGCGCCAGGATCATTCGCATATTTTTTTGCAATGGATTGAAGGCCAGGGCCAACAATTTTTTTATCTAAGGCATGACATCCCAAGCAGGCGTTTTGTTTTGCAAGTGCAAATGCCTTTGTGTCATCGGCAGTTGCGCGCGCACTCAATGAAAAGACTAGGGGGAGGGCAGCAAATAAAAAGAATTTCAAATATTGCCTCAAATAGCTCATCACCCATCTCACATCAAATGGTTCTACTATTTTGGTGTTGAGATAGGTTGAGACTCGTCCGCCTTGCCTTGTTTTTCTAAGCGTGTTTTTTCTGCATCAGAAATAATATCAAAGTACGCATAAACATCTTTAACACCTTCAGTATTGCTTGTTACTTTTTTAGCAATTGCCGCTTCATTCTGCGTCAGAATACCCATCAAATAAACACTACTACCTTCAGCAATAATCGTCATCGAATTGGATGGCAGCTTGTCTGTGAAAATCATTTGGGCTTTGATTTTAGATTCAAGGTAAGAATCATTCGCACGAGCCGTAAAGGTGCTATTTGGTCCAATAGCCAATTCATTAAAAACGGAGCGGGCGTTTTTCATAGCCTTTACATAGGCACCAGCCTGATTCTTGATGTCGGCGTTTTTAACCTCGCCCGTCAACAAAACTTTTTGATTGAATGAAGTGACATTAATATGCGCATCGTCACCATAACGCTTAGCTAATGCATTTCCAGCTTCCAGCTCTATCCCCTTATCGATTGCCTGCACAGCTGGTGCACGACGATCTGCTAAAACACTTGCGCCTGCAACAACACCGCCAACGGCCAGCACTCCACAGCCCGATAAGAATGATGAAATCAAAATAGCAGCAAATAGTTTGGTAGTGAGTGTATTTCTCATATACGAACTTTCTAATTGGTGATGCTACTAATCGAGCAATAAATGATCTACGCCATCACATAGAGAGTGGAGTAAAACTAAATGTGTTTCTTGAATGCGGGCGGTACGAGTAGAGGGCGCACATAGGTGAATGTCATCAGCTTCCAATAGACTTGCAATTTTTCCACCGTCATTGCCGGTAAGGGCAATAATTTTTATACCCATTTTTTTTGCAGCCTCGATTGCCTTCAATACATTTTTTGAATTTCCTGAAGTAGAAATACCGATCAAGATATCGCCTTTTTTTCCAAGGCCACGCACTTGCTTGCTAAACACTTCATCGTAACTGTAGTCATTACCAACCGCGGTCAAGATGGAAGTATCAGTTGTTAGTGCAATCGCTGCTAACTCTTGACGCTCACGCTCAAAGCGGCCCATTAATTCAGCAGAAAAATGCTGAGCATCGGCAGCAGAACCGCCATTGCCACAAGCCATCACTTTCCCGCCATCACGCAAACAGTCTGTCATGGCGACTATGCCGCGAGCGACCTGCTCAGGAAGTATTTTTTCAGCTGCTTGCTTTACAGCAATGCTATCTAAGAAATGTTGGGATGCGCGAGCGCGCAAACGTTCGAGAGTATCTTTATCCATAATATTATTATGCGCCATAATTAAGACAGCCTGCTTACGTTACCCGCGATTTCAAAAGCAACGTATTCTCTTGCTTATTGATACTTTTTTTGCAAAAGATTGCCCACATGGAATTAAGCTCCTTTGACTTTTTAAAACAACAGGATCTGCCAGCCGGGGCTCTATATATGATTGCCACGCCAATTGGCAATTTGGGTGACATTACCTTGCGCGGACTGCATGTACTCAATTCCGTAGACGGTATTGCCTGTGAAGATACCAGGCATAGCGCGCCCCTGCTTCAGCATTTTGGCATCCACAAGAAATGTATAGCCCTGCATGAGCACAATGAAATTACTGGCGCGCAAACCATTATTGAGCACCTCGCTCAAAATGAACGCTGGGCGTACATCTCTGATGCCGGTACGCCTGGAGTCTCAGATCCTGGAGCAAGATTGGTGAATGCGGTACAAAAAGCCGGCTTTCGCATTATTCCCCTTCCTGGCGCAAGTGCAGTCTCCACCGCTATATCTGCTAGTGGCTCAGTCATGCTGCCATCGGAAGGGCGCTTTCAGTTTCTTGGCTTTTGGCCGAATAAAGCCAAAGAGCGTAGCGTACTCATACAAGATATTCGGAGTAACTCAAAAGCAAGTATCTTTTTTGAATCACCACATCAAATACGCGACACACTAATAATCCTTAGCAAAGAACTCGAGCCAGAGCGGCAAGTTCTTGTTGGCAGGGAGCTCACCAAAAAATTTGAGCAGTTGGTCACGCTCACTGCTGCAGATATTCCAGAGTGGCTTGAGAAAGCTGAGAGCCTCAGGGGCGAATTCATTATTTTAGTGGCTGGCCGCCAAGAAAATGCAGACGAAGCGCCGGAACACTCTGCTCTATTGCTGTGGGCCAATGCATTAAGCCCGTACTTAGGCAGCAAAGAAATTGCTGCTGTACTCGCTCAAGTGCTTGGGCTTAGTAAAAAAGAGGCTTACCAGGTGGCCTTGGATGCTAAAAATCAAAATGACAAGCAATAAAAAAGCCGGCTAGATGCCAGCTTTTTGTATGCGCCAAAAGATTATTTAGCAGCGGAAGCTTTTTCCTTAGCTTCTGCTGGTGCGCTAGCATCTTTGAAATTCAATTGCGCTACAGGCTTAATGAGTTGCTCTGCAGATGCTTCGGCATCTACTCGCTTGCCATTGTTTACGAACACCATTAATAAAAGAATGATGATGAGTGGCACAAAAAAACTGGCAAACACCATGATGATTAATTGTTTGGGTGACTTTATTAGACTGCCGTGTGCTTCGCTCATAGGACTTTTATCGTTAGACGGGTTGTAAGGTTTAATTTGGCGTAATTATAACGAGACTGTATGGGATACAGACACTTACAATAGTGTAGTTAGCGAAATTCCTACTGGCGCCCGTAGCTCAGTGGATAGAGTATTGGCCTCCGAAGCCAAGGGTCGCAGGTTCGATTCCTGCCGGGCGCACCAAAACAGAGGGGGTTTTGACCTATATCATGCGCAAATTCGTGAAAAGGGCTATCATTTCACCCTAACTTATTGATTCTTATCATGTCAAATCATCTAAATTCTGCACTATCCGAACCATCTATGGCCAATCCTTTGGCTCCAGATCTTCCATTGCCGCACCGAAAAGTGATTCGCAGTTGGCTGATCCCTATGGCTCAAGGAGAAACAGTAAAAGCAATCGCCTTGCTAGTGTTGGATGCTGTTTTATGGCTTGCCTGTATCTCTGGCACTATTTTTATTGAAAGCGTGCTGATCAAAATCGTACTCGGCTTAGTTGCTGGTTTTGTTACTGGTCGTATCTTCATCTTAGGTCATGATGCTTGCCATCAAAGCTACACACCACACCGTGAACTTAACAAAGTATTGGGTCGCATTGCGTTTTTGCCATCTCTAACCCCTTATAGCTTATGGGATGTAGGCCATAATGTAGTTCACCATGGTCAGACTAACCTCAAGGGTTTTGACTTTGTTTGGGCTCCATTGTCAAAAGCTGAATTTGATGCCCTCCCTCCATGGCGTAAAGCCTTAGAGCGTCTCTACCGCAGTGGCTGGGGCCCTGTTTTCTATTATCTGATTGAAATCTGGTGGAGACGTGAGTACTTCCCCAATGCTAAAAATAAGCCTGGTGACCGTCCAATTTTCTTGAAAGACAATTTATTGGTAACTGCTTTTGCCATCATCTGGATCGGCTGCCTCATTGCTGGTGCCTTGGCTACAGGCCAATCAATTTGGCTTGGGCTGTTTACCGGCTTTGCTATCCCTTTCCTCTTTTGGAACGGAATGATTGGTTTTGTGGTCTATGTTCACCATACTCACCCAAAAGTTTCTTGGTATGACAAGAAATCTGAGTGGTTGCGCGCCCAGCCTTTTGTATCCACCACAGTGCATTTGACCTTTAATTGGATTTGGGGCACTTTAATGCACCACATTATGGAACATACAGCCCATCACGTGGATATGAGCGTTCCCCTATATCGCCTCCAAGAGGCCCAAGATACACTGGAAACCATCCTTCCAGAGCGTATTTTTGTCCAAAAATTCTCCTGGGCCTGGTATTTTGATACCGCTCGCAAGTGCAAGCTCTATGACTTCGAAAATAAGGCTTGGCTCGATTTTGATGGCAATAAAACGGCTGATTCAGTCAGAGTTGTCCTAAGCCCAGCCCCAGCGGGACAAAACGGGTAAAATAGATCCTCTGTACATGATTTGGATTACCCGGATTGCCCATGACTACATCGACTCCAGCTGCCTCCCAAGAAACCTCTCAGAGCCTTAAATTTTGCTCCTCATGCAGTCGTGAAAAGCGTCTGGAAGGTGGCACTTGGATTCCGACAAGCAACCGCAAGCAGCGCTGGATTTGTGCAAGCTGTTTATACAATCGCACACACCGTACCGGCTCAGCAAAAACCTAAATCTCCAAGTAGCGCGTTGATACAAACGCTTTTGCTTGATCCCATCCAAAATGTCTAACTTGTTCAAGCAATTGATCTAAGCAAGGCTGCACATCAATTTGCGGGTCCTGAAGTGAGGCAATCCAATTGAATGGGGTAACTGTAACGGCTCCTAATTTAAGCGCATTAACAATGAAAACTCAAGATACATTTAAATTCGCAGAAACACATGAGTGGGCCAGCATCGAAGATGATGGGCTAGTTTGGGTAGGCATTAGCAATCATGCGCAAGAAGCTTTGGGTGATGTCATGTTTTTCCAAGCGCCAACAATTGGCCAACAAGTAAAGCAGGGCGAAGCCATTGCTGCAATAGAGTCCGTTAAAGCGGCAAGCGATATTCATGCTCCCATTAGCGGTGAGATTATTGCCCTCAATAAAGAAATGGATGCCAGCCCAGAGGCGGTAAATACTCAGCCGTATGCAGTGTGGTTATTTAAAATTAAACCAACATCCCCAGAGACGCTGAGCACCAATCTAAATAGCTTGATGTCACTCACACAATACGAATCAAGCGCAGGCGCTTAAATAGCAATCGGATCGCGTTCTACCAACCATCGAATGCGCGATATTTTGCTGATTCTTCCTGTAGAATCTTGGCGCAATTCTTGATCAATCATTTCAAGCGTTTCTTGCAGCACCTTACGATTGCCTGACTCAATTAATAATTGAGCTCTCTCTGCACCCGCTACTCGCATTACTGGCTTAGGTACTGGGTCATATACCTTAAGCTCTCTCGTCATCATGCCCCTATTTTTTATACGGCCCTTTAGTTCATTCAAAAACCTAATCGCCTGATCCAAACTTTTACCCTCAGCATGAATGAGTGCTTGATATGAGTAGGGCGGTAATTTTGCTTCTTCTCGTTCATTTGCAGTAAATGCTAAAAACCCATCGATATCGTGTCTTAACAAATACTGAAATACGGGTGACTCTGGGTATTGTGTCTCGATATAAACATCACCCCCAGCCTCACCTTTAGTGCCTGACCTTCCTGCACGTCCCGCCACTTGAACTAGTTGTGCAAATAATCTTTCAGCCGCCCTAAAGTCTGCTGAATATAGTCGACTATCCGCATCCAATACGGCCACCAATCCAATGTTTTGATAGTCGTGTCCTTTGGCAATCATTTGTGTACCAACAACAATATCAACATTGCCATCATGTATTTCTGCAAAGAGGGCTTCTGCTCCTTTGCTCTTTCTGCTTGAGTCCGTGTCAACCCGCAGCACTCTCGCATGTGGCCACATTTCTTCAATAGCATCTTCTAATTTCTGTGTCCCATGACCAAGTGTTTTAAGATCTGCATTTCCACAATCAGGGCAAAACTGTGGAATAGGCTTTACCAATCCACAATGGTGACAATTTAAAACTGATTTTTTACTTAATGCGCCAGCCTTATGCATTACCGTGTAAGTAGAGCATTGAGTACATTTTGATAACCAATTACATGCCGAGCAACTGAGTACCGGAGCATAGCCTCGCCTATTAATCAAAATTAAACTTTGTTTTTTTTCTGCAAGTGATTTTGTAATGGCATTCGCAAGCGTTTTTGTAATCAGACTTTTGTGTTTGGGCGCGCCTGCATCGCCTGGGCTAAATTGATTTCGTGGGTCACGTATATTAATTAAGTGCACACTAGGTAAGCTTGCACCCTGAGCACGCTGATCAAGTCGAATATTTTCATAGCGGCCTGATTGAGCTGCTAACCAAGTTTCTAGTGATGGAGTAGCGGAAGATAAGAGGATAGGTATTTTTTGGTCATGCGCTCGCCAGATTGCTAAATCTCTTGCAGAGTATCTAGTACCATCTTGTTGCTTATAAGATGGGTCGTGCTCTTCATCTACCACTATGGCGCGTAAGTTTGGCATTGGTGTCAAAGCTGCCAGCCTAGTTCCTAAAACAATTTGCGCCTTGCCATTCATTGCCTCATACCAAGCAACACCTCTTTTCTTTTCGCTGATGCCACTATGCAAAACCGCCATTTTTTTATCAGGGAAATAGGCGCTTATTCGTCTCTCTAATTGTGGGGTTAAATTAATTTCTGGTACCAGTAACAGCACTTGGGCACCCTCATCATTTAGCATGCTTGCTAGCCAATTGAGGAAGACGGCAGTCTTCCCGCTACCGGTCTGACCCTGCATTAGGATTGCCCGAAATTGTTTTTCTTTTTTTTCCCCATCTCCCAATAATTTATTTAGGGCAATCTTTTGATTGGGATTCAATTGATCTTGTGTAATTAACCCCTCTGACATCACAAGGGTCTCTTTTTTGCTTTTCTTTTCTGCTGATTTCAGTTTTTCTGGAATCTTTTCCCAGTTATCTGCTTTTTTCCACATCTGCGGAATAACTGGCAAGATGGTTTCTCCCAGCGCATGAATGTAGTACTGACTAGCAAAATTCATTAGCCTTAAAAGGGCTGGATCGAATACCGGAAGTGGTGCGAGACTTTCCACGGACTTTAGTTTCGATGATTCATAATCAGAGTGATTACTCACTTTTATTACAAGTCCTATTACTTTTGATCTTGCAAATGGCACTGCAACTACACTGCCTACTTCGGGTAATTTGCCTAATTTTTCAGCATCCCACAGGTAGTCAAAGCCCTGGGCCATAGGCTTATCTATAACTACCTGTACGACAGTGGGTTTAGGTGTCATTTGCTAATTTTTCTGTTTTATCCTGTGGATAAGTCTGTGGATATCATTTGCTTTTTTCTACCACTTTAATTATTTTAAAGGAACAATAGCTTGCAAAGAAAATCGGTATTTTATTTATTTTCTATATAAATCAAAATCTTAGAACGATTACTAAAGGTGAAAGTTCACAACCCTCTTGAATCTCTCTGTATTTATGATTTTGCACAATTCTGTGCATAACTTTTTGCCGTAATATTGGCTAAAGTTAGCAATTACTTGCGTCTACTGCTTTGCTCGTAAAGCTTTTGACTTGGAGACTACCGCTTCACAGAGGGCTGTCACGCTTTCAGGTGGGGTAAATTGGTTGATGCCGTGACCCAGATTGAATACATGTCCATCCAGCGGATGAAGACCGGGCTTTAATGCGGGAGCACTAGCTAAGTCCCCCAAAAGACCCTCCGCAGCACTTGCAATATGCTTTGGTTCTGAAAACAAAATTAGTGGATCTAGGTTGCCTTGTAAAGCCAGTGGCTTGTTGATATCTAAAAGCTGCTTACGAGCACGACTTAAGCGCATAGTCCAGTCGATCGCAATGACATCTGCTCCAATCTGCGCCATATCGTTTAACCAAATACCGCCGCCTTTTGTAAACACAATGATTGGGAGCTTACGCCCCTCATGCTCACGGGGCAATAGTTCAATCACTTTTTGCATAGCAGCCAAGGACATGCGCTGATACCAACCATCGGGAAGTAAGCCCCCCCAGGTATCAAATATCATGAGTGCTTGTGCTCCAGCTTTTACCTGCTCAATTAAATAGGCTGCCACCGACTGGACATTTATCTCAAGAATGTGCTCAAGCAAATCCGGGCGACTAAACATCATAGTCTTGGCATGACGAAAATCATCTGAGCCTGAACCATCAATCATGTAGCAGGCCAATGTCCATGGGCTTCCAGAAAAACCAATGAGCGGCACGCGCTGTTTACCATCTTGAATTAATGCCTTGCGAATTTCTGAAACAGCATCAAAAACATATTTGAGCTGATTCATATCAGCAACGCGTAATTTTTTTACTGCCTCTTCAGTACGAAGGGGGTGCTCGAAACTAGGTCCCTCACCTGCAGTAAATTTCAGGCCCAAGCCCATAGCATCAGGAATGGTCAAAATATCGGAGAACAAAATCGCTGCGTCTAAGGGGTAACGATCCAATGGCTGGAGCGTTACCTCGGTTGCATAAGCTGGATTTTTAGCGAGCCCAAGGAAACTACCAGCTTTAGCTCGGGTTGCATTGTATTCTGGGAGATAGCGGCCGGCTTGGCGCATGAGCCAGAGCGGCGTTTGATCTACCGCTTCGCCCAAGCAGGCTCTTAAAAATCGATCATTAGACAACAAGGAAATATCCGACTCTTACTTTTTACGGCGGAAACGAGCAATAGCTGCTAGTTGTGCTGCTGCCATAGCAAACTCAGACTGCGCTAAGGCCATGTCAAAGTCAGTACCACGATTCTGCATAGCCTCTTCAGCACGTTTCTTAGCTTCGTTGGCTTTAGCTTCATCAAGATCATGTCCGCGAATGGCGGTATCGGCCAATACAGTGACATGATCCGGCTGCACTTCTAAATAGCCACCTGCAACGAATACAAACTCTTCATCTCCATCAGCTTTTTCAATACGAACTGAACCTGGACGAATGCGTGTAATCAAAGGAGTGTGGCCGCGCAAAATACCGAGCTCACCATTCTCACCAGGAAGAGCAACAAACTTAGCCTCTCCGCTGAAAATAGATTGCTCAGCACTTACTACATCGACGCGTATGGTTGACATAATTTCCCTAGATGAGTTCGATTAAAGCTTCTTAGCTTTCTCGATGGCTTCATCAATTGAACCCACCATATAA
>CANGWT010000051.1 GCA_947457745.1 Burkholderiaceae bacterium
GAGTGCAGCAGTAGGTAAGAAGATTGAAACTATCGAGAGCCTAGAAAAAAATGGTCAGCTCTCTAAAGTGCAAAAAGCATGGGTTGATAATCAGGTGCCGCAATGTGGCTACTGCCAGTCAGGCATGGTAATGGCGACCACCGCTTTATTGCGCAATACTCCAAAACCAACTGATGCTCAGATTGATGCTGCGGTAACCAATATCTGCCGCTGCGGAACCTTCCAACAAGTGCGTGATGCTATTCATGCTGTGAGCAAGGCATAAGGAGCAATCATGACTAAAACTATTAATACAAACACTACAAATACTTCACGTCGCCACTTTATTGTTGGATCAAGTGCTATTGCAACTGGACTAGCAATCGGCTTTGACTTCTCTTTCATCTCATCAGCGAATGCTGCTATGGGAACTGGCACGACTGCTATGACTCCACTCACAACGCCAGAGATTGGTGTCTGGGTAGTGGTGAAGCCGAATGATGACATCGTTGTGCGTATCGTTCGCTCAGAGATGGGCCAAGGAACCATTACTGGCTTAGCCCAGATGGTTGCAGAAGAATTACAGTGCGACTGGAAAAAAGTATCTTATGAGTACCCATCTCCAGGAGAGAGTCTCAAGCGTAAGCAAGCATGGGGAAGTTACTCTACTGGTGGTAGTCGCGGTATTCGTACTTCTGAACAGTATGTTCGTAAGGGTGGAGCAGCTGCTCGCACCATGTTGGTTCAGGCTGCGGCAAATCAATGGAATGTTCCGGCATCCGAGTGTGTGGCTAAAGACAGTGTGATTACACATACCCCATCTGGTCGTAAAACTACCTTTGGAAAAGTATCGGTTGCCGCATCTCAGCTAGAAGTGCCAAAGGAGATCGCTCTCAAAGATCCTAAAGAGTGGACTGTGATTGGCAAGTCATTGAATCGTATTGATGGCACGGCTGACAAGGTTACTGGTAAACAGATCTATGCCATAGACCTGAAGTTACCTGGTATGTTGGTTGCCACCATTAAAGAGTCTCCCGTATTTGGCGGTAAGGTTAAAAGCTACGATGCCACTAAGGCTACAAGTATCAAAGGGGTGAAGAAGGTCATTCAAGTAAATGATTCTTCGATTGCCGTGGTTGCCGATACTTTCTGGCAGGCAAAGACTGGCTTAGATGCCGTCAATATTGTTTGGGATAACGGTAGTAATGGGGATGTTTCTAGTGCATCGATTAAGAAAATGCTAGAAGAAGGACTCACTGCCAGCGACACTTTTGTAGGTAACTCCAATGGTGATGCTAAGGAAGCAATTTCTAAGGCATCTAAAAAGATTGAGGCAACCTATTTCTATCCATTCTTGAACCATGCAACTCTAGAACCACAAACTGCGACTGCAAAGTGGACATCGGATTCTTGCGAAGCTTGGGTTCCAACCCAAGATGGCGAGGCATCCTTAGCTGCGGTAATTGCTGCTTCAGGCTTGCCTTCAGAGAAATGCAATGTCTATAAGGTCAACCTTGGCGGCGGATTTGGTCGTCGTGGTGCTTTCCAGGATTACACAACCCAAGCTGTCAATATCGCCAAGCAAATGCCAGGCACACCAATCAAATTGATTTGGACTCGTGAAGAGGATATGACGCAGGGTCGCTATCACCCCGTCATGATGTGTAAGATGACTGCAGCGATTGATGATAAGAAAAATATTACCGGTCTGGATATGCGCTTGTCAGGCCAATCTATTTTGGCGGCAGTTCGTCCAGCAGTAGTAGCAGCTAATAAGGGCAAAGATCCAGTGGTATTCCAGGGATTAGATGCTGCTGGAGAACATGGCATCACGTATAGCTTCCCGAATTTGATGGTGGATCACGCAATGCGTAATACCCATGTGCCACCAGGTTTCTGGCGTGGCGTGAACGTCAATCAAAATGCGGTCTTCCTTGAAACCTTTATGGATGAGATGGCCGAAGCTACGGGTGTTGATGCTGTGGAATTCCGTCGCAAACACATGGAGAAATTCCCGCGTGCGATAGCCGTTCTCAATGCAGTAGCAGATGGCATTGGTTGGAATAAACCAGCTAAGCCAGGCGTTTTCCGCGGTGTTGCTCAAATGCGCTCATTCGGAAGTTATGTAGCTGCCGCTTGTGAGTTATCGGTCACCAATGGCAATGAGGTGAAAATTCATCGCATTGTGGCTGCAACTGATCCTGGTTATGTAGTCAATCCTGCACAAGTTGCTCGTCAAGTATCTGGCTCTTTTGTTTACGGACTATCTGCTCTCTTCGAAGAAGAAATTACGATCGAGAAGGGTGCGGTTGTGCAGAAGAACTTCGACACCTTCAATTCCATTCGCCTGTCTCAGATGCCTAAGGTGGAGACGATCATCATTCAAGGTGGTGGCAAGGATTGGGGTGGTGTTGGTGAGCCGACTATTGCAGTTGCAGCGCCAGCTGTTCTCAATGCGATTTACCGTGCAACAGGCAAGCGCTTGCGCACTGTCCCATTGAAAAACAGCGGTATTAAGTTGGTTTAATGGTTATGGGTAAGCAGGAATGAGACGAGCACTAGTAGCTTTATTGCTAGGGACCTCGACTCTTTTCCTGCCTTGCTTAGCGCACTCCCAAACCTGGGTAGGGGATTCGATTATGAATCCCCTCACTTCTTCTCCAGGTGATGCTGTGAAGGGGCGCGCGATAGTGGCCAGCCGTCAAGTCGGTTTATGTTTGCTGTGCCACAGCGGACCCTTTCCGGAAGAGCGCTTTCAGGGTAATCTAGCGCCAGACTTAATTGCTAGCGTGGGCCAATCCACTCCAGCTCAATTACGAGCTCGATTAGTTGATCCAGGTCGCTTGAATCCAACCAGCATCATGCCGGCGTACTATCGCACCACTGGCTTGAGTCGTGTGGCCCCCAAGTTTGTCGATCACACTATTCTTACTGGCCAAGAGATAGAAGACGTTGTGGCTTTTTTAGTAAGTCTTCAATAACTACCTGAAATTATGAAATCAATATGACTGAGTTCAATCTGAGTTCAAACCCCATCAAACTAAGTCGGCGCATGTGCATGTCTGCGCTGGGTCTTTTAGGTCTATCTAGTTGGATGGTTCCGAGTTTAACTATGGCTAAAAAGCCAGAAGCAATGGAGGCAATCGCAAAAATTATTGGCTCGAAT
The DNA here is from genome assembly GCA_947457745.1 of Burkholderiaceae bacterium. Lineage (GTDB taxonomy): Bacteria > Pseudomonadota > Gammaproteobacteria > Burkholderiales > Burkholderiaceae > Polynucleobacter. Next base: position 3,146 of record CANGWT010000051.1, read on the forward strand.
ACCATTCGTGATGGCCGAGTGAACTTGGTAATTCCGCCTTTGGTGGAGAGTGGCAATTTGGTAGTGCTCAAGCTGTCCATAGAGAGTCCTATGACAGCAAATGATTACGTTAAGGCGGTGCATGTGATTGCCGAAGAAAATCCATCCCCCAATATATTCACTGCGTATTTCACCCCCCGTTCCGGCCGCGCTCAGTTAACGACTCGGGTGAGGTTGGCAGACTCACAACGAGTATGGGCTATCGCACAAATGAGTGATGGCAGCTTTTTCCGAGGGTATGCCGATACGCTCGTAACCCTTTCAGCCTGTACGGAGATGATATGAGCAAGACTTCCCGCACAGGCATTACGATGCCAGCCCAAGCAAAAAAAGGCGCCATTATTGAAATTCGGGCAATTGCTCAGCATGATATGGAGACGGGCTATCGATACACAGAAGATGGAAAGCGGATCCCACGCGATATCATTCGCCTCTTCACCTGTCAATACAACGGCGAGGAAGTATTCAGAGCGGATTTTTATCCAGGTATCGGCGCTAATCCCCTCATCATTTTCACTACTGTGGCAGTAGCCTCCGGTACTCTTGTGTTCAAGTGGGTAGGAGATGATGGCTATGAGGCAGTAAACCAGGCGCAAATCACCGTCTCGTGAATCTGTTCGTTTTTTGCCTTCGGGTACTACCGTTATTAGTCATTGTGATTGGGGTTGATTCCAGTCAAGCGCTTGAAGCTCCAAAAGATACTCGGCAATCAAGCTATTACCTGATGACACCTGAGAATCGGGCAATGCAAGATGACTCCAATCTCAATCCCGCTTTATTTTGGGTCATGGATGGCCACAGCCTCTGGAAAGAAAAGACCGGAAAAAAGAATGTATCTTGTGCATCCTGTCATGGTGATAGTGGGCAAAAGATGGCTGGTGTAGCCACACAATTTCCTAAGATCCAGAAAGGGAAGTTGCAGACCTTGGAGGGTCAAATTAATCAATGCCGAACATCACGGCAAGAAGCCGCGGCACTTGCTTATGAAAGTAAAGAGCTCTTAGCCTTAACAACATTTGTAGCAACCCAATCCAAGGGTTTACCAATCGCTGTTCAAGAAACGCCTCAGAATAAAAAAGATCTACAACAAGGTCGTCAATTCTTTAATGAAAGAATGGGTCAGCTTAATTTATCTTGTGCCCAATGTCATCAAGATCGCGCTGGCTTGAAGCTGGGTGGAAGTTTGATTCCTCAAGGGCACCCAACGGCTTACCCGATTTACCGAATTGAATGGCAGACCATGGGATCTTTGCAAAGACGTCTACGCAACTGTATGAGTGGGGTGCGCGCTCAGCAGTTTGAGTATGGCTCGCAAGAGATGGCTCAGCTGGAGTTATTTCTGATGTGGCGAGCGCGAGGTATGCCCCTTGAAACCCCAGGGGTCAGGCCGTAAGTGCAGCTTAGTCTGAAAAGACCACTGAAGTCGCACCATTAATCAAAACACGGTCATGCAAGTAGTAGCGTAGGGCGCGTGAGAGTACTGTGCGCTCAAGATCTCGACCCTTGCGAACCAAGTCTTCAGGTGTATCGCCATGGGTAACGCGAGTGACGTCTTGCTCAATGATCGGGCCCTCATCTAAATCACTTGTAACAAAGTGTGCGGTCGCGCCAATCAACTTAATGCCGCGAGCATGAGCTTGATGGTAAGGCTTTGCCCCTTTAAAGCTTGGCAAGAACGAGTGATGAACGTTAATGCAGCGTCCGGATAATTTGGTGGATAAATCATCCGACAGAATTTGCATGTAGCGCGCCAAAATAACCATGTCGACTTTTGCATTAGCAACAATCTCGAGGAGCTTCGCTTCTTGCTCTGACTTCGTCTCTGGTGTAACTGGTAAGTGATAAAACGGAATATCCGTAAAATCAATACTGGAGTAAACCTCACGTGGATGATTTGAAACAATTCCAGTGATAATCATTGGTAACTCACCAATGCGCCAACGATAGAGAAGATCTACTAAGCAATGATCAAGCTTAGATGCCATGATCAGCACTCGCTTTAAATCTTTTACAGCACGCAAGTCCCAAGTGAGGTCAAAGCGCTCAGCAATTTCTACAAAGCCAGCCTTCAGAGATTTGCTATCAGCGACGCAGCTAAAGCTCACGCGCATGAAGAAGCGTTTAGAAGCTTTGTCATCGAATTGCTGGGCTTCTTCAATATCGCCACCTAATTCAAAGATATAGGTTGAAACAGCTGCAACAATGCCTGGTCTATTAGGGCAGGTAAGTGTGAGGAAGTAATTTTCTGTAGTCATGGTTTCAATCGGTAAAAGTATTACTTTTAGGTACTATTTTTGACTGCTTATTTGGGGGTGGGCACTCTATCTGCTGGACCCGGATAGGATTCGCTCATATCTATTATTTTAGGAACGGGAATATCCGAGCAAATAGGCTTTGGCCCCAAAGCATTCAGAAAATTACAATTTTGCTTGGTTGCTGCTGAGGCAGCATGTTCTAGGGGAGATTTACCAGTGGTAGCGGTGGAGAGAGCACTAGCCGAAGTCGAAGGATTAGCCATTGCAACAGAGACAGCGGTGGTACTCGCTGTGCTTGCAGCGGTGGTGCCTGCACTTCCTAACGCCGCCAAGGCTGCCGCACATCCTGTAAGGTTTAGACAAAGTGCAGCACTAACTATGACAATGTAAGGTGAAAAGTAAAAAGCAGGCCTAACGAAGTGAGTCGATCTGCTCTGATCTATGTCCAAAGTGGGGTATTTATTTCCGCATGCAAACAACGTTAAACACTCCGGCCGTCCAAGACTCGTTGACGATGGGTTCATACTCGCTATTCGGAGTTTTATTATCCGAAACAACTTTACCGCTGCCCTTGTTACCAGAGAACTCTTTGTATTCGATCGGGCGGTAGCTAATCGCTGGGCAGTTATATTCATTAATGCCAATGATAGAACTAACAGGCAGCTTTGATTTTGGATTCATACCAGCTCTTTTAAAATCTAGCATGGACAAAATTTGTGCTTTTTCACCGGACCCGCTAATGGTATCTAAATCAACGTAAACCACCATCATCTCATTCGACCCCAATTCTTTCCATGCAGCAAAGCTGTTGGAGAAGGGTAAAAAGAAAAGCACAGTAGCGATAGAGAATACTTGTATTGTTTTCATAAGAGATGGGTTGTTATTCAATGGTTAGCCTGATTTAGACCTGTAATTAGTATTCTAAACTCCCCCAGCTTATTTTTCCTTAATAAGCAGATCCAGTTGACGTCCGACTTTTTGAGGTTTCATTTTCAGGGGGAGATATTCATTTTGAGCCCAGAGCGCACTCATATTGCGGTAAAGCTTGTTTTGCACCCAGCCAGACTGTCCAGTTTGATAAATAAAGAGGGATTGCTCTAAATCGGATAGGTCATAAAGCGTTCGCAGGCTTGGTGCCTGCTTAGTTTCAAAAGGATTATCTGCTTTGAGTAGTTCGAGGCGTCCCACATTGATGCTAAAGCTGTCCCCAGGAAAAGGCTGTGTCAAATTGAAGAGGTTTCCAAGGAGCGGCACCTTACTCAATGGGCGATGCTCTGATACTGCAATGTGTGCATTACCCCAAACCCAATTTTTAGGGTTGTTGCCAAATTGCGCACCCAGTTGCTCAAGTGCTTTATTAAAGGCACCATTTGAAGCATCAGTGCAGCTTTCCATTTGCTCGGTTAAGGGATCGTTGCACCAAGGGCTATCAGGATTTTGTAATTGCAATATCAGCGAATGTCTAAAGCTGCGCGTACCATAGTTCTCGGTGAACAAATACCCTAAACGTGAGAAGAGTTTGCGTGAGAGTTGATCGGCCCAAGCATTAAATATGAGTGCACCAACGCTATCGATTTTCATATCCCCATCAAAGTTCCTGCTAAGCTCAATTGCTTGTTGACCTAGCGGATGTGTTGATTGCACCGATTTAAATAACTCTAATAATGGTGTGGCGCCGAGAGACAAAGTATCGGCTTGCATCGCTTTCATGGAAGCGAAGTCGTGTGTTGATTTAGCTTTAATGAGATCCACAATTCTGTCGTAGCGAGTTGGTAGCTCCCAGTCGCCGGTTAGTGGATTCGGATCATTACTAGCGATTATTTTTTGGTTAGCTGTAGCAATCCAATTTGAGTCGGGATTCTGGCTATTGGGTAGTTGTTCAAAAGGGATGTATTCAGTCCAGTCATATTGCTTCTCCCAGCCTAGTGCTGGCGCCACTCCATATAGTCCTTGGTGTAAGGTGCGCTTGGGTGCGACACCAGCCGCTTGAAAAGAAATGTTTCCATCTACATCAGCCATCACCACATTTTGCATTGGCGCATAGTTTTTGCGTAGTGCTCGCTTAAATGTCTCTAAATCTTTGGCGTGATTCATATCCAGTAAGCCAGCAACGGACTGGTTTTCAATATCTAGTGCTGTCCAGCGTAAAGATAAAACAAAGCGATCGGTATCGATGACTCGTTTTGCACGTGCATAGGATTCAGAAATCACTGGACCATGCCGTGTCTCCTTGACTAAAAAACGCACCGAGGGCTCACCTTTGATATCGATGATTTCTTGGCGAACTTTAAAGGGGAGTGGGCCGTCTGGACCTTGATACATTCCAGGATTTTTTGGATCTAGCTGCTCAATATATAAATCCTGAACATCTGGGCCAGTATTCGTAAAGCTCCAAGCAAACTTATCGGTCCTACCCAGTACCACTGCCGGAATGCCGGGGAGGGTCGCACCAATGACATTAAGACCTGGCGCTTCTAGGTGGGCCATATACCAAATCGCTGGGGCTGATAAGCCTAGATGTGGGTCGTTTGCTAGCAAGGGCTTGCCAGAGGTCGTCAGTTTTCCGCTAAGCGCCCAGTTATTGGATCCAATGCCTTCCCTGCCACCAGGGACTTCATTGATAGCCAATTCAGTTGCAGGCAGTTTCTTTGACTTTTGATCTCTTGCGGGTGGATTAGGATTAAAGACATTGATATCCCGATACATTTTTGCAAAGTCAACATTACTCACGGGCTCACCAGGTGTGTATGCTGGCATCACTTCCCATACTTGCTGGGTAGTTAAAAACTGCGAGAGTTCAAGGCGTTGTAATTCTTTTTGCCAGTTACCACCAAGATCGAGCGCCATCATCAGCATCCACGCCACGCTATCAGTAGGTGACCAATGCCCTGGTTTGGACCCAGTTAAAAAATATTCAACTGGAAGGGCCCAGCCTAAGTGGGCATTACCCGCATTAACTCCATCTGCATAAGACTGAAGCAATCTCTTGGTAGCAATAGGGTAGTGATCAAACTGTTTTTCAGCGGCACGCTTAATACCCAGTGACCGAATAAAACGATCAATTGCGAGAGTTTCTTTACCGAGGATTTCAGAGAGTCGCCCACTGGCTAGTCGGCGATTAATCTCCATTTGCCATGAGCGCTCACTAGCATGCAAATATCCCAAGGCAAAGAGTGCATCAGTAGAGCTCTTTGCTTGAATATGGGGAATGTCACTCTCATCAAAGGTAATCGAAACAGAATCCCCGAGAGACTTGATGATCCGCTTGCCAGAAGGATTGGTTTGAGCTGAGATTAGGTAGATTATTCCAGTGGCGATAATCAAGACTAGGGCTACAGAACCAAGCCAAAAGATAGCTTTAAAGGCTGATTTAAGACCTGAGCTTTGCGTGGGTATTTTCATGGGAATAGTTTAGTGGGTTTGCCTAAACTAGACCCCAAGCTTGATGAAAGCAGGCTTCCCGCCTCCGATAGGGCCCGCATGCTAAAATTTTCATTGTCTTGATTTATTTAGTACGGCTTCATTGCTCGTGCGAGCCCGAGTGGTGAAATCGGTAGACACAGCAGATTTAAAATCTGCCGACTCAAAAAAGTCGTGCCGGTTCGATTCCGGCCTCGGGCACCAATCGATTGACTTCAGGCATCCTTGAAATACCTCTACTTTCTCTCCTTGCTTTTATGTGCCACCCCTAGTTTGGCTGAAGATTCTTTGGTTTTTACTTGCGAGCGTTCCGAAAATAACTATATCGAAACTTATCAACTCAATATCATGGCTGCCTCAAAAAACCAAAAGGCCAAAGTCTTTGTTGATGGCCGAGATTTAGATCGGGCTAGCGAGTTGGGTCGGCAAACCATTAGGAGCGTTCTTATTTCTGAATTCACGGTCCTCATTTCAGTGGAGGCGCAATTCCCCCCAGAAAATTATGATGGTGTTCAGTATGGTACTGGCTCAGTAATCACGGTGATTGCGATTAATCGCCCAACGGGTCAGATGAGAAAGGCGGAGACAGTTAAAGGTGGAATTCTCTCCGCAACCTTAGGCGAGGGTACCAAGACTTATCAAGAGCAATGTACTGCCATCACAAAACCTTAGTTAGGCTCAGTCACAAATCCTAGCTTTGTTAACCCAGCGCGCCGGGATGCCGCTAATACCAGAGCAACATATTCATACTTCACTGACTTATCAGCGCGTAAATTAATTTCTGGTTGTGGCTCCTTTTGAGCAGCTTTTTCTGCATAGCCATCAAAAGTTTTTAAATCAATTGGAGTGCTATTCCAGAATATTTGACCCTGAGCATCAATCGAAAGTTGCACCGACTCTGGTTTGACTTCATTGCGCACGCTATTGGCTTTTGGCAGCTCAACCTTCACAGCCTGTTGAATGACTGGCAGAGTAATGATGAAGATAATGAGGAGCACTAACATGACATCCACCATCGGAGTCATGTTGATTTCGGCCATAATGCCGCTTTCTTCTTGATCGTTCTGAAGATTAAAAGACATGTTTATTCTCCGGACTTCACACGAGCACCAGTGACAAAGTAAGCAAGGAGATCATTGCCAAAGCGATTGAGATCAGCGACCAATAATTTGTTGGCACGATTGATCGCATTAAAGCCTAAAACTGCTGGAATCGCTACAGCCAAGCCTAAAGCAGTCATGATGAGTGCCTCACCAATAGGACCAGCAACCTGATCAATCTGCGCGCTACCAGAGCTGCTGATTGCGATCAAAGCATGGTAGATGCCCCACACCGTTCCAAACAAGCCAATAAATGGTGAGGTCGCGCCGGTCGAGCCAAGGAA
>CANGWT010000052.1 GCA_947457745.1 Burkholderiaceae bacterium
CCCATATCTACTGCCAGATGTTGCGCTTTTAGATGCTGAATTGACATTGGGTCTTCCTGCGCATGTCACTGCAGCAACTGGCATTGATGCGATGGTGCATGCTATTGAGGCATTTACAACGAAGCATTTAAAAAATCCTATAGCCGATTGCCTTGCAAAAGAAGCGCTGCAATTGCTATCGAAAAACCTGCATCGTGCAGTTTTCACTGGGGGAGATATTGAGGCTCGGGAAAATATGCTACTCGGAGCGTGTTTAGGTGGAATGGCATTTACCAATGCGCCAGTTGCTGGAGTACATGCTTTAGCCTATCCAATAGGGGCAAGATTTCATGTACCTCATGGACTCTCTAATTCTCTGGTGTTGGCCCCAGTGATGCGCTTTAATTTAAAGGTGGCGCACGCGATGTATGCAGAGCTTGGGCAGATTATCAAGCCCGGTTTGCAAGGTTCCACCATGCAGCAGGCTGAGCAATTGGTAGATTATCTGGGCTCTCTGGCTGGAGAATTGGGACTGCCTACGCGCTTAAGAGATGTTGGGATTGCTGAACAGGACATAGATCAATTGGCGAAAGATGCTATGTTGCAAACCCGTCTTTTGATGAATAGTCCGCGGGAAATTCAACTGGCAGATGCTGCTGCTCTATATAGAGAAGCCCTATAGATAAGCAAGTTTTCAATTAATGGATCGTAGAAAATCTCGGATATATCTATTATTTACTAGAGAACTTTTCCGGGATTCATGATGCCCTGTGGGTCTAGAGCCCTTTTTATACTCCGCATCAATTCCATTTCAATAAAACTTTTTCGCGTTATTAGCTCATCTAGTTTTAATTGCCCTATGCCGTGCTCTGCCGAAAATGAGCCAGAATATTTATAAACTTCATCATGAACCAATTGGTTGATATCTTTTCGTCTTATTTCAAGATCTTTAGAAAATTCTGGTGAAAGTGGGGCAATGTTGTAGTGAAGATTACCATCGCCGATGTGCCCGAAAATAACTGTTTGTAAGTGCGGCCAAAATATTTTCAACTTTACTTCTGTTGAGGAAACAAATTCCGCTAATTCAGATATTGGCAAAGAAATATCATGTTTTATGATTGTTCCTAGGTTCAGCTGTGCCTCTGGTATACCTTCTCTGATTTTCCAGAGCTCTTTTGCCTGGTGTAACGATTTCGATAAAACAGCATCATTAATCAAGGAGGCATTAAATGCTTTCTCAAGCGCTGATTCTAGTTGCATATAAGAACTTTCCTCATCCTCCATGCTGGATAGCTCCATTAGCACTGCCCAAGGAGACTTTTCATCAGCTAGCCCAGCTAATTTTTCAATGCCGCTGGGAACAAGAGTAAGTGCTTTAGATGAAATGATCTCAAATGCGGTCAAATCTGAATTGCAATGCAGTTTGATTAATTCAATTAGTTGGATACTAGAGTTAATATCCGAGAGAGCAACTAGTGCCGTAGCTTTTGATCGAGGTAATGGAAATAGTTTTAATGTTGCAGCAGTAATAATTCCAAGCGTTCCTTCAGAGCCAATGTAGAGATCCTTCAAGGAGTATCCCGTGTTGTCTTTTCTGAGACCACGCAAGCCATTAAAAACTTCTCCAGATGGAGTGACAACTTCAAGGCCTAAAGTCAGCTCACGCATATTTCCATAGCGAAGAACTTGAACTCCCCCTGCATTGGTCGATAAATTTCCTCCAATAGTGCAACTACCCTCTGAAGCTAGACTTAAAGGAAAGAGCTTCCCAGATTGTTCTGCAGCCTCCTGAGCACTTGCTAGAACTACCCCAGCGTCAAGGGTGATCGTAGAATTCTCAAGGTTCACATCATAAATTTTATTGAGTCTAGATGTGCTAATGACAACAGACTGATAATCATTGCTAGGAGTTGCGCCTCCACATAGTCCAGTATTTCCTCCTTGCGGCACAATTGAGAGTTGATGCAGATTACACAAAGATACTAAGGCGGATACCTCAGTCACATTTTTTGGTTTTAAGACGGCAACAGCATCTCCTGAGAAGCGCTTACTCCAATCCGTTAAATAAGGTTGTTTATCAGCTTTGGAGTCGTATACATTGCTTGATCCAATGATTACTCCACATTGCTCTAGAAAATTATTGTACTTAGTCAGATTAAGTCCTTTTGATATTAGGTGCAGGCAGACCCTCGATCAAAATATTGAGACAAGATGGTAATTTACTTGCTATCGCCCGTTTTACTGCAGGCAATATCTGATCAGAATGAGTAACCAGCTCGCCATGACCGCCAAAGGCTTGACAAACTTTTTCGTAACTAGATGGTAATAGTTCGCATCCAATAGTTCTATCTTTCCCGTAATCCTTGAGTTGAATCTGATATTCAGCATTCCAGCGCGCATCATTGCCAACTAAAAGTACAAAATCAAGTCCATAACGAACGGCGGTATCAATTTCAGCGCTATGAAAGCCAAAAGTCCCGTCTCCCATTACTGCAATAATAGGTACGTTTGGTTTTGCAACTCTGGAGGCTAATGCAAAAGGAAGCCCAGCTCCAATGGAGCCGGCAATCCCATTGAGTATCCGATTGGGGGCCTTTAAGCAGGCCTGAGCCCACTGCCCAATCTCACCTCCATCACTGACAAGTATGGAGTCGGGGTGGCTATCCAGCACTGCTTGAAGTGGGAGAAATATTTGCGCTGGATGAAGCCTGGCTTCTCTTGGTGCCAACTCTTTCCAAGAGGTGGGGCGATAGGTAATTGCTGCATTAACCTCGTCAAACCAATTATCTAGACTGAGATGTTTTGTTGATTTGGCTGCGATGAGTTTATCAATCGCAGTAGGGCTATCGCAAATAAATGATGACTGTAAACGATTTCCTATTGCATTTTTCACTCTCTCAATTTCATTTTCTTCGGGATCGATTTGTAGAAAATTACACCCTGGATTAATACTGGGGCTATTACCAAACTTCAATGTAAAGTCGAGCTTCTTACCAATTAAGAGAATGCAGTCAGCCTGCGATAGCACTTCAGAAAAGGCCCCAAGACTAGGGTCTCCTATACCCCGAGGACTTTCCATTCCAATCACTGGGATATTTAAGGATTCTTCAAGGGCTAGTAATCGCTTTCTTCCAGATTTGGAGAGCATCATAGGCCCAACAAGTATGAGCGGTTTTTTAGAAGCCATTAACTGCGATAGAACTACTAAAGTATCTAAATTGGTAGCTTTATGCTCTGCTAAAAAATCCCCACTTGAGGGTAGCAAAGCATTCAGTGGGGCGGGCGATTCTAGGATATCACTTGGTAGACTGAGGTGAGTAGGACCAGGCCTTCCTGACTTTGCTATTCGTATTGCTTTTGCCGTATCGGAAGCAATATCTTCAACTTTTTGACATGTCCAAGATGCTTTTGTTAAAGGGGCAGCAATATCTGCTTGAGCCATCTCTTGAAACGCACCCTTACCTAGCTGATTTAAAGGTGCATGGCCGGAGATAAGGACAACCGGTGATTCAGCCATTGAGGCGGTATAAAGAGCGGAGACTGCATTTGCATGTCCTGGGCCGCCTGTAACTAGGGCAATACCAACCTCGCCGGTCAGTCTCGCCCATGCATCTGCCATGTGAACTGCAGCCGCTTCATGCCGAGTATGTATTAGCTCAATTTTGGAATCATATATTGCGTTATACACTGGCATGATGTGATTCCCAGACAGCGTAAACACTTTACTGACACCTGCAAGCTCTAGTGCCTTAATTAAATTATCGGCGCCGTTAGTAATATTTGTGGCCATTAAAAAATCCCTAAAATTTCATGAAGTGTAATTCTCTGTTGGTAGAGAATACGGTATTTTTGAAGCTTCATTTCATCAAAGTTGATCTATTTTTATTGCCTTGTATAAAAATAATTTATAGCTAAATTTTATGAAATGCTTATTGTCTAAGAGCCTAGGTCAAAATGAGTGATAACCCTTAATCATTCAGCATCATCTATAGAGTTTGGTTATATGAGAGTTTTAAAAAGAAAATAAATTGATATGAGCAAGTGTCTTTAAGATTTATTTTCCATATCTTTTGGGATAGACTAGTTTTAATTCAAGCGCAATCAAGATTTAAATGAATGTATATAAATGAGGAAATGAATATGCATGCAGAACGCACCGAAAATAAAGTAGACGGTACTCCGCGCATGATTGAGGGGGCTGGCGCATGGCTGGGTGAGATTATTCAAAATGATCCTAGCTGGATTGTGCATTGGGACTCTGAACAAATTGCTGAGCTTGAGGCTGCCGCTGATCATTTTCTTAGCTCAGGTATCGCTTTGGAAGATATCAGCCCTAAATCATTCCCCCTAAAAAAGCTCGTCCCCTTTGTTGCTGGGGCGCTAAATGAACTTCTTGCTGGACGTGGTTTTCTGATGTTACGGGGGCTTCCAGTGAGTAGCTGGTCAATAGAAAAGGCGGCTGCTGTTTATATGGGGCTTGGGCGTCATATGGGAAGCTTAAGAAGTAGTAATGGTAAAGGTCATCTTTTAGGACATGTCCGCGATCAAGGTGTCAAGGTTGAAGCCGGCGTACGTTTTTATCAAACCAATAGAAAGCTTGATTACCATACCGACTCGGCTGATATTGTTGGCTTACTTTGCCTCCAAAAAGCGAAGGTGGGCGGCGAGTCTTTTATTGCAAGCTCAATGACGCTTTATAACAAGTTGGTTGAACGCAGACCCGATTTAATTTCAGCAATGTTTACCCCATATCCAACTGATCGCCGAGGGGAGGTTCCTGAAGGCAGGGATCCGTGGTTTGAGATTCCAATCTTTAATTGGCATGAAGGACATTTGTCTTGTGTTTACTTGCGACACTATATAGAGGAGGCACAAAGGCTCTATCCGCAAGCCCCGAGACTCACTCCGGAACAAATCGAAGTTATGGATGAAATTGATTCTATTTTGCAAGAGCCGGGATTCGCGCTGCAAATGGCTTTTGAGCAGGGTGATATTCAATTCTTACACAACCATCAAATTCTTCATTCGAGAAATGATTTTGAGAATTGGCCCGACCCCAAACTTCAACGCCATCTGCTGCGCCTTTGGATTGCGCCCCCATCAGCAAGACCGTTGCCAGCCTATTTTGATTCTCGCTGGGGTGGTGTCATGCCTGGGGATAGAGGTGGAATATTGGTTCCTGGAACCAAGCTTTCTGTTGAGTTGACTGTGTAGCGAATGAATGCGCTTACTGGTTAAAACCCTTACTTTATTTTTTATCAATAGTCTTTAGCATTCAGTTATACGTCCATAGGATGCTATATCTTAACAATCAGGGGGTAGCATGCTGCGCTTAGTGAAAAAACGATTCGTTCCGGCATTATTGTTGATGGGGTTAGCGATTGAAATTGCAGTAGCCCAAAGTTACCCAAATAAACCCATCACGCTTGTAGCACCTTATGGGGTTGGTGGTGATAGCGACTTTTCTGCTAGAAATATAGCTCCTATTGCTAGTAAGCTATTAGGTCAAAATGTGATTGTGCAAAACATTGCTGGCGCATCAGGTACGATTGGCTCGCAAAAGGTTCGTACATCCCCTCCTGATGGCTACACTTTACTAGTTTCTAGAGCGGGTTCTCAGGCGATTGTGCCGGCACTCGAGAGTAGTACTCCTTATAAATGGAATGACTTCACATTCATCTCCTTACTTGACTTCAATCCTTTAGTTTGCGTTGTGAAGCCTGACGCACCATATAAAAATATGAAGGAATTGATAGCAGTAATTAAGGCAAATCCAACGAAACTGAATTATTCCACTGCAGGTGCAGGCACAACACAACATTTGGCCGTCGAAGTGCTCTTGCGTGATGTTGGTTTGCCATCTTCGGCTGCAACCATGATTCCCTATAAGAGTGCTGGGCTTGCCACTACCGCATTATTAAGCGGAGAGGTCGATTTCTTGTGTAATAACCTCACGACGATTACGGGGCAGTTAAAAGGAAATGCAATGCGGCCCCTCGTAACGTCTTCATCTTCGCGCTTAAAAGATTTTCCAAATATCCCCACTGCAAAAGAAGAGGGCATGGGTAGTCTTGAAAAGGTGATGGGATGGAGTGGTCTATATGGACCTCCTGGATTGGCTCCTGAAGTTGTTGAAAAGTGGCAGGCTATTCTCAAGGAAGTGGCAAAAAATCCTACATGGCTTAATGGTAATGATATGGTTGGAGCAATCTCAGCGATTCGCTCGCAGTCAGATACTGAAGCCTTTGCAAAAGAGCAATATGAGCTCTATAGCAAATTAGGTTCTGAGTTGAATCTTAAAAAATAGAGTTTTAATCTTACTTAATAGAGAAGTCCGGTAATACCGGACTTTTCTTATTGCCAATACATTAAATGACCGCCTTAAATTAGGCGGGTATTAATTGGATAAGATGGATAAGAAATGTTGTTTAATCACTTGAGTGACATTTTGGCGGCTATGCTTTTTTCGTTCTAGCAAGCCAACCTTACGAAAAATAGTCTTCCCTACCAATTCTGAAATATGTAATTTTTTGTCAGTCTCCCAGGCAATATTAGCTAGCCTCGGAACAATGGCAAAACCCAGCCCTTGTCTGACTAGCTCAATGATGGCCTCTACTGAATTGAGCTCCATACTTTCTTTAATCACCATTTTGTTTGCACGAATGGTTTGATCTACAAGGTGGCCTGTCCAAGTATTTCTCTCAAATCGAATGAATGGCAGATCGTTCGATGTATTTTTGGTAGAAAAGTTTTTTCTGTTTTTAACTACTGGATAAATCAGCACCATAGGTTCTGAATACAACTCCGTCCACTGTACATTTTGGGGCAAGGCATAAGGTGACTCAGTCACTATTGCTGCATCTAGGCTACCCTCAATCACTTGATCTAGGAAGTTGTTCGAGAGACCTGCGATAAGCTTGATTTCAAGTCCCGGGTAACTTTGCTTGAGTTCATTCAATGTATTTCCAAAGGCGCCCATTAAGGTTGAGACCAGTGCGCCCAGAACAATAGTGCCGCTGAGTTCAGATTTAAAGTCGGATCCCAGGGCCTCATAGCGCGCAACGATTTCTTGAATTGGCTCGACCAAGGATCTTCCATGGTGATTGAGGGTCATGGAGCGTTTGGTTCTATCAAATAGCTCTACACCAATATCTGCTTCTAGCTGTTGCAATTGCTGTCCTGCAGCAGCAGCTGTAAGGCCTATTTCACGTGCTGCAGCTGCCACGCTCTTATGCCTTGAAATAGCTAGGAAGTTCTTGAGCACTCGAATGCTGGACATAGGTTTTAATATAAAGTATTTATTTATCTCGTAGAAAATTATATTCGATTTATTTTTTACTATCTATCGATATAATCGACCCATGTCTAATTCAGATCTCAAAGTCAAAGTCTGGCGCGGTGCTCAAGAAGGTGAGTTTGTTGAGTATTTGGTGCCTCGCAATCCAAATCAAACAGTATTGGATGTCGTTACCTTTATCCAGCGTAAGCTAGACCCAACCCTTAGTTACCGATTCGCTTGTCGGGTGGGTATGTGTGGTTCTTGTGCCATGACAGTGAACGGCGTTGCTCGCTGGACATGTCGTACTCACGTTTCCCAGATTGTTGAAGGGGACTCGCTAGAGATTGCCCCCTTGAATAATCTACCGGTCATTAAAGACCTTGCTACTGATATGCGAGAGTTCTTTAATAAGTGGAAGGGTGCGGTTGGCTTCTTCAAGGGGGATAAAACCCGTCATGATGATTTTGCAAGAGTAGAACCGCAGTCACCTGAACGTCAATTAGCCAATGCTGGTATTGAATGTATTGGTTGTGGAGTTTGCTATTCCTCTTGTGAAGTTGTTCAGAGTCGTCCCAACTATCTCGGGCCAGCGGCCTTGAATCGCGCTTGGACCTTAACAAATGATGTACGTGATGTGCAGCAATTAGATCGTCTTCGTGCCGTTGCTGGTGACGAAGGTTGCCACGCGTGTCACACACAGGGATCCTGTACAGAGCGTTGCCCTAAGAAGCTTGAACCTACAGCCAGTATTGCTGGCTTGAAAAAGTTAGTAGCAAGAGCTGCTGTGCGAGGAAGCAAGTGGGGCAAGTTATGAGCCAAGCTGTACTTCAGGCAAAACTCTGGTATGCCCAAAGAATTAGCGCCATGATTCTTGGTATTTGTGTCAGCATTCACCTCATCATTATTTTCTATGCAATACGCGGCGGTTTAACTGCTGAGGAGATTCTGGGGCGTACTCAAGGCAATCTTGCTTTTGCTATTTTTTATGAGATTTTTGTTTTAGCCTGCTTTGTACATGCACCGATTGGCTTGGCCAATATCCTTGAAGAAACGTTTTCTAAGGGATTCATTTCTAAAGTCCTATCTACGCTCCTCGCAGCCCTCATACTCATCCTAGGGACCACGGCAGTGATTGGCGTCTACACCGGAGGTGCGCTATGAGCGCAAGACCAAAGCTCGATTTACGCGCAAAGTCTCATCTCTCTTATTTCGCTTATGTATGCCATCGCTTCTCTGGGTTGCTATTGGCTTGTTTCATTCCTTTACATTTCTTAATGCTGTCTCAGTCTTTGCGTGGTGCTAGTGGGTTTGAGCGCTATCTAGGCTTAACGGACTTTTGGGTTTTTAAATTCGGTGAGTGGGCCCTGGTTATTTTGCTAGCGATCCATTTGGTGGGCGGAATTCGACTCATCATGATTGAGTTTGGTCCATGGCGCGGACTTCGTAAGGCTTGGACTCAAGTAGCTATTTTATTTGGTATCGCTTGCGGCCTCCTATTTTTGTATTTGGCAAATTGATTGGGTAATTTATGCAGTTGCAAATGAAAGCGGTTGAAGAGGCTTGCAAGGAGCTCTATATTCGCGCCTTAAAGGTGCTTCCAGATGATGTTAAAGCCGGTATTGAGCGCTTAAATCAGAGCGAATCAGACGCACGTGCACAGGTGGTTCTTAAAACTATGATTACCAATATCACTGTTGCAGAACGTGAAGATAATCTGCTCTGCCAGGATACTGGTTTGCCAATCTATAAAGTGAAGATTGGCCGCAATGTCCAGCTAGATGGCATGGAGCTCAAGGCGGCGATTCGTAAAGGTTGTGAGCGAGCAACTACTGAATACCCATTAAGATCTTCTGTAGTGCATCCAATTACGCGCAAGAATAATCACACATCCTGCGGTATTGATATGCCGGCAATCAGCATCGATTTTTGTGATGATGATGAGATGCTGGAAATCGAGATGGTTCCAAAAGGTAGTGGATCAGAAAATAATTCTTTTTTAAAGATGGCTATTCCTGCTGATGGAATTAATGGTGTTAAAGCCTTTGTTATCGAGAGTGTTGTTTCTGCTGGAGGCAAGACGTGTCCCCCAACAATTGTTGGTGTTGGTATCGGTGGCACCTCCGAGCAATGTGTTGCGATGGCTAAGCGTGCTGCTACAAGAGCATTGGGTAGTGTATGCAGCGATGAAGAGGGTGCTAAGTTAGAACAAGAATTAACGACTGCCGTGAACAAATTAGGCATTGGCCCCCAAGGTTTGGGTGGTGATGGCACAGCGTTTGCCGTTCATGTAGAACTTGCTCATACTCACATTACCTTAAATCCAGTAGCCGTCAATATGCAGTGCCATTCAGCGCGTAGAGCGCGAGCAACCTTCACGCCTGATGGTGTGACTTACGGATTCTAGGAATCACGATGGCCCATTACAACCTTCCAACTCCTGTTAGCGAATCTGACATTCGAAAGCTGCGAATTAATGACACGGTGACTCTGCAAAACACCTTATTTGGTATTCGGGATGCTACCCAAATTCATATGTTTGATAAGGGTCGAAAAACTCGCTTTGATCTTAATGGTCATGCTGTGATTCATACGGCTCCTAATGTGCGCAAGGTAGCGGTGAGTGAAGAATTTCCAGCTGGATATCAGCCAATCTGTATTGGTACAACCACATCAGATCGTATGGAGCGTTTTACTCGTCCATTGATGACTGAGAATGGGGTACGCATGATTGTAGGTAAGGGCGGTATGCGCGAAGAATCCGCGGCAGCCTTTCAGGAAATTGGCGGCGTGTATCTAGCAATTATTGGGGGTACAGCAGCGTTAGAGACAACGTGGATTGAGCAAATTGAAGATGTGGATATGGATGATCTCAATCCCGAGTCTCTTTGGCGTTTCAAGATCAAAGACTTTGGCCCTTTACTAGTGGCAATGGATAGTCATGGCGGCAGCATTTATCAAGAAGTGAA
>CANGWT010000053.1 GCA_947457745.1 Burkholderiaceae bacterium
GATTTGCAGAATTGACAACATCATCCACACTAACTTCTACGCTAGCTTGGTCACTCTTTTTCTCAACCCATTGTTGCGCTGCCGAGTCTACAAAATCCTTAGCAAGCTTTGAATCAATCGCCTGTACTGAGGCTGGATCAGGAATCAAGAGCTCAGAACCAGCCCGCAAACGATTAATATTGCCGCCTGCAAATGCATCTGGATTGGCTTTATATAAGGCCATCAATTACTGGTCGATCGAAAACTCTGGTGAACCAGGATCCATCTGTGAAGCAATCGAAGACAGGGTTTGTCCAGGCTCTACGATAAACTTCGGAAGAGTCCCATTCAAAAATGTATATATTCTAGTAATTGAACCTGTTGACCAATTTAAGGTAAGCAATAAATCTACAAAGATGTCTTCAGAAACTGGTACGGCTTTCACCGTTTCCACCAAAACCATCAAGCGCCCATCCTTTGATCGATACACCATCACTTGGGTATTGAAGTCCAAAATTTTAGGTGAAATGCCAAGGCGCTCATAAGCACTTGCCGATGGTATTGATGCCGATAAAGTGGTTAAAAGAGCTTGCTCATCTGGAGCTAACTCAATAGGCACTTCAATTCGAAGACTTTCGCCAGGATTAGATACCAAATTCGCCTTGCCTAATGTAACGGCAAAGACACTAGTCGATAGTGCAATCCCAATAAGACTAGCAAAGATAAATTTCAGCATCTGAGTATTAGGCATTGCTATCCAATAGAATTTTTAACATTCGACGTAAGGGCTCAGCGGCGCCCCATAAAAGTTGATCGCCTACAGTAAAAGCCCCAAGATATTCAGGACCCATCGCCATCTTATGCAATCGTCCGATAGGTACTGTCAATGTCCCGCTTACAGCTGCCGGAGATAATTCACGTTCAGTAGTCTCGCGGTCATTTGGAACCACCTTAACCCATTGATTGTCATTGGCCAATATTGCCTCAATCTCTTTGAGCGGAATATCTTTTTTAAGTTTAACGGTGAGGCCTTGGGAGTGACAACGCATAGCACCAACACGGACACATAAACCATCAACCGGAATGCTACCCGGAGCTCTAAATGCAGGTCGGCCTAAGATCTTATTAAATTCAGCCCCACCCTTCCACTCTTCTTTAGTTTGACCGTGCTCGACAGGAACATCAATCCAAGGAATCAGACTGCCTGCTAGAGGAGTATTGCGGAAGTTTTTCTTTGGAAAATTAGGCGAACGCAATGTCTCGGTGATTTTGCGATCAATATCTAGAATCCAAGAAGAAGGATCAGCCAATTCAGTAGCTACGCTATCGCGCAATGCCCCCATTTGTAATAACAGTTCACGCATATTTTGGGCGCCAGCACCTGAGGCCGCCTGGTAGGTCATGGCGCTAATCCACTCGACCATATCAGCCTTAACAAGACCACCCATAGCCATCATCATTAGACTGACTGTGCAGTTACTGCCAATCCAGTTTTTTTCACCAGCAGCCAATGCTTTATCAATTACTGGACGATTCACTGGATCTAAAATCAATACCGCATCATCCTTCATGCGTAAGGCGCTAGCAGCATCAATCCAATGTCCCTGCCAACCAGCGGCACGCAGTTGAGGAAAAATCTCTTTGGTGTAGTCGCCACCTTGACAAGTCAAAATAATGTTACAACGCGAAAGTGCCTTGATGTCATTCGCATCCAGTAAAGTATTTTCATTCTTAGTCACTTTTTGACCATTTAAAAGTGGCACTTCACCGCCAGCCTGACTAGTGCTAAAAAATACAGGCTCAATCAGATCAAAGTCTTTTTCAGCCAGCATTCTCTCCATGAGAACGCTACCAACCATACCGCGCCAACCAACTAAGCCGACTAAGGGTGTTTTTGTATTTGACATGATGATCAACTATCTATTCAGTGGGATGAAGTTTTTTAATATAAGTAATTCTTATTTTGCAAGGGCCGCAACTACAGCATCACCCATTTCAACAGTGGATACTTTTTTTGTGCCTTCAGTAAAGATATCGGCAGTACGCAATCCCTGAGATAAAACCTGTTGAACTGCTGCCTCAATACGATCTGCTTCAGTAGGCCTACCTAAGGAGTAACGCAGCATCATGGCAGCAGAAAGAATGGTTGCCAATGGATTAGCAATGCCCTTACCAGCAATATCAGGTGCTGAGCCATGACTTGGCTCATACAAGCCTTTATTATTTTTGTCTAATGAAGCTGATGGCAACATACCAATTGAGCCAGTTAACATTGCCGCCTCGTCAGACAAAATATCACCAAACAGATTACCAGTCACGACAACGTCAAATGCTTTAGGTGCTTTAACTAGTTGCATGGCTGCGTTATCCACGTACATGTGTGATAACTCAATATCCGGATAATCTTTACTTACCTGAATCATGACTTCACGCCATAGCTGCGAAGTCTCTAGAACATTGGCCTTATCTACGCTACATACCTTTTTACTACGCTTACGAGCTGCCTCGAAAGCAACGCGACCGATACGCTCTACTTCTGGCTCGCTGTAATGCATCATGTCGTAGCCTTCACGTGCACCCTTAAATAGCGGGAGTTCAGACTTGCGAATACCGCGTGGTTGCCCAAAATAGATATCGCCATTGAGCTCGCGAATGATCAGAATATCTAAGCCACCAACAATCTCGGCCTTGAGACTGGATGCGGCAGTCAATTCGTCATAACAAATTGCCGGTCTAAAGTTAGCAAATAACTCCAAGTGCTTACGTAAACCTAAAATAGCCTGCTCAGGACGTAGTTCACGAGCCAGGGTGTCATATTTCCAGTCACCCACAGCACCGAACAAGATTGCATCTGCTTTTTTAGCAAGCTCAAGGGTTGCTGGCGGCAGCGGATGACCAAAAACATCATAAGCTGCCCCACCTACAGGGGCTGTTTCCAGGTCAAATTTTGGCCCCAGGGTATTTAATACCTTGACGGCTTCAGCAACAATTTCCGGGCCGATACCATCGCCCGGTAGGACTGCAATTTTCATGAAAGACCTTTAACTCAATAAAACTACGGCAGTTGTGTAGCAAGCCAAGGCATCTTCAGAATGCGCTCAGCTTCGTAAGCCTTGATTTTATCTGCATGTTGCAGGGTCAAGCCAATATCGTCTAAGCCGTTGAACAGGCAATGCTTTCTAAATGGCGCTACATCGAAGCTATAGGCTGTGCCGTCGGGGGTGATTACTTGCTGAGCTTCAAGATCAACTGTGAGCTGATATCCACTGAAAGCGAGGGTTTCGTTAAATAAATGATCCACCTGTAACTCTGAAAGAACAATCGGTAAAAGACCATTTTTAAAGCAATTATTATAAAAAATGTCTGCAAAACTAGGTGCAATGACAGCTCTAAAGCCGTATTGGTCTAAGGCCCATGGCGCATGCTCTCGGGAGCTGCCGCAACCAAAATTCTTGCGAGCCAGCAATATGCCAGCATCTTTGTATCGCGGCTGATTTAAAACAAAGTCTGGATTGATTGGACGTGTACTGCAATCTTGCCCTGGCTCGCCATGATCAAGATAACGCCATTCATCAAATAAATTCTGGCCAAAACCTGTTTTCTTAATTGATTTTAAGAACTGCTTGGGGATGATGGCATCGGTATCTACATTTTCGCGATTAAGCGGTGCTACCAAGCCTTTGTATACCGTAAATTTTTCCATAGTGAGCTTTGTGATGATTGTTGTGAACTTACTTCACTGGGGTCACAACAACATCTTTCCCTTGAGTTTGGGACTGATTGGATGTGTTGGAACTTTTGCTTCCGCCCATAGAGTTCCCCATGGTTTGAAGATCCTTGCCAACGCCTTCCATTGTATTTGCACAAGCAGATAGGATGATGCCGATGGCAGCAACTATCGTCAATTTTTTAATCATTGTGAAAGAGGACCATTTAAACACTGTAACTCCTTAAGAAATCTTACGAACATCAACAAAATGACCTTCAATCGCAGCAGCAGCAGCCATTGCTGGACTCACCAAGTGCGTTCTTCCTCCATTACCTTGGCGACCTTCAAAGTTCCGATTCGATGTCGATGCACAACGCTCACCAGGCTCAAGGCGATCGGCATTCATTGCCAAACACATAGAGCAACCGGGCTCGCGCCACTCAAAGCCAGCAGCTTTAAATACTCGATCTAAACCTTCACGCTCAGCTTGCGCTTTTACCAATCCAGAGCCAGGAACTACTAATGCCAACTTCACATTAGCGGCTACCTTCTTGCCAAGACGATCAACTACCTTGGCGGCAGCCCGAATGTCTTCAATACGACTATTCGTACAAGATCCGATAAATACTTTATCAATCGAAATATTACTTAAGGGAGTGTTGGGTACAAGGCCCATATACTCAAGAGAACGCTCCATTGCAGAACGTTTATTTGCATCACGCTCTTTTTCTGGATCAGGAACGCGATCACTAATTGCAAGCACCATTTCAGGTGATGTTCCCCAAGTCACCTGCGGTGCAATTTCTTCCGCACGCAACTCTACGACAGCATCAAAATGTGCATCCACATCTGAATGCAAAGTGCGCCAGTATTGCAGGGCATGACGCAAAGCCTCTCCTTTAGGCGCATAAGGTCTACCTTGAATGTATTCGATAGTGGTTTCATCAACCGCCACAAGTCCAGCGCGAGCACCTGCTTCAATTGCCATATTGCAGATAGTCATACGGCCTTCCATGGACAAGCTACGAATAGCCTCGCCTGCAAACTCAATGGTATAACCAGTTCCGCCTGCAGTGCCGATCTTACCAATTACAGCGAGCACAATATCTTTCGCGGTAGAGCCTGGTTGGAGGCGTCCGTCCACCCTAACCAACATATTTTTACTCTTTTTCATCAGCAGGGTTTGAGTGGCTAATACATGCTCAACTTCAGATGTGCCAATACCAAAAGCCAGCGCACCAAAGGCGCCATGCGTGCTAGTATGAGAATCGCCACAGACCACCGTCATACCAGGCAAGGTTGCGCCCTGCTCTGGTCCAATGACGTGAACAATCCCCTGGCGGGAATCGTTCATTTTAAATTGCGTAATACCAAAGGCGTCGCAGTTTTGATCTAGCGTATCTACTTGTAACTTAGATATTGGGTCAGTGATCCCTTCAGAGCGATCTGTTGTCGGAACATTGTGATCTGAAACAGCCAGATTGGCAGATATTCTCCACACTGGACGGCCAGCTAGATTAAGCCCTTCAAAAGCCTGAGGACTTGTTACTTCATGCAATAACTGACGATCTATATAAATCGTGGCTGTGCCATCTTCTTCGGAATAGACAACATGGTCATCCCACAATTTGTCGTAGAGCGTGCGTGACATGAATACCCTCGAAAACTTTTTTATTTACGAACAGAGATGTTAGGAACCTTACGTGAAGTCTCTCCAACATATAGCTGACGTGGACGACCAATCTTATATTCAGAATCGGTAATCATTTCTTCCCACTGAGCAATCCAGCCCACTGTTCTCGCCAAAGCAAATACGCAAGTAAACATTTCAGTTGGGATACCCAAAGCGCGCTGAACAATTCCAGAGTAAAAGTCTACGTTTGGATAGAGCTTGCGGCTGACAAAATATTCATCTTCCAAAGCAATCTTCTCAAGAGTCATAGCTAGCTTGAACAATGGATCATTCTCCAGACCCAATTCCTTCAATACTTCATGACAAGTTTCGCGCATGAGTTTTGCACGTGGGTCGAAGTTTTTGTAAACCCGATGACCAAAGCCCATCAAGCGAACGCTAGAGTTCTTATCTTTGACTTGAGCAATAAACTCATGAATCTTATCTACACCACCACTCGCCTGTATTTCATTCAACATCTGTAAGCAAGCTTCGTTTGCACCGCCATGAGCTGGCCCCCAGAGGCAAGCAATACCAGCAGAGATAGCAGCAAATGGATTGGTACCAGAGGAGCCGCACAAACGCACTGTTGAAGTAGAGGCATTTTGCTCATGGTCAGCATGCAGGGTAAAGATGCGATCCAAAGCACGAACCAATACTGGATTGACCTTGTACTCTTCGCAAGGAGTTGCAAACATCATGCGCATGAAGTTAGCTGTGTAAGACAAAGAGTTGTCAGGGTAAATAAATGGCTGCCCTACGGAATATTTATAAGACATTGCAACCAAGGTTGGCATCTTAGCAATCAGACGAATCTGAGCAATTTCGCGCGCTTTAGTCTGACTGTAATCAATTGCGTCATGGTAAAAAGCTGCCATTGCACCAATCAAGCCAGTTAAAACAGACATTGGGTGTGCATCGCGACGGAAACCGCGCAGAAAGAATTGCATTTGCTCATGAACCATCGTGTGGTGCGTGACCAAATCCTCGAAATCTTTTTTCTCGGTGGCATTTGGCAATTCACCATTGATCAGAAGATAGCAAACCTCCAAGAAGTCGCAGTTATATGCAAGATCTTCAATCGGGTAGCCGCGATAGAGCAACTCGCCTTTGTCGCCGTCGATATAAGTGATTTTGCTGTTGCAAGAAGCGGTAGATAGAAAGCCTGAATCGTAAGTGAACTTACCGGTTTGACCGTAGAGCTTGCGAATATCAATTACATCAGGGCCAACTGTACCCTTGTAGATTGGCAAGTCGATATCTGGTGTGCCGTCCGAAAACGATAATTTTGCCTTGATGTCCGATTCAATCATTTCTAATCCTTAGTCATTCAAATTGATGATTACTACAGTATGCGATCATGCATCCCCACTACTACTAAAACTTCAACACAATGCTGAATTATTTCTGTCTCAGCCTTTGTAAAACCGCTTTAAAAGAGGCCTCTTGAGATTCTTTTTCCAACCCTGCCACAGAATCCTTACGACCAATTAGCAGATCCATTAGGTCATTGTCTTCTAAAGCAAGTAACTGACTTAACACTTTTCCGTCATCTACGCCTAATTGGGAGCCGTAGCGTTCAAAAAAACGCTGCAGAATGAGATCGTTTTCAAGCAAACCCCTGCGGGCATCACTTTTTAAACGATATAACTCTGCATTACCGAGGGTCATACCGCCCTACGCACCATCAATTCCTTGATCTTTCCAATTGCCTTGGTCGGATTTAGATGCTTAGGACAGACGTCCACGCAATTCATGATGGTATGACAACGGAATAAACGGTATGGGTCTTCCAAGTTATCTAAGCGCTGCGCCGTATCTTCATCTCGGCTGTCTGCAATAAATCGATACGCCTGGAGCAAACCAGCTGGGCCAACAAACTTATCTGGATTCCACCAAAAAGATGGGCATGAAGTTGAGCATGAGGCACACAAGATACACTCATATAAGCCATTCAACTCTTCACGCTCTTCAGGACTCTGAAGTCTCTCTTTCTCTGGAAATGGATTGTCATTTACCAAGTAAGGCTTGATAGACAGATACTGCTTGAAGAATAAAGTCATATCAACGATCAAGTCGCGTACTACCGGCAAACCAGGTAATGGGCGCAATGTAATGACTTTAGGCAAGGTCAACATATTAGTTAAGCAAGCCAATCCATTCTTACCGTTGATGTTCATAGCGTCTGAGCCACAAACACCTTCACGACATGAGCGTCGATAGGAAATGCTTTCATCTTGTTTCTTTAAGGAAATCAAGGCATCCAACAACATACGCTCTCCAGTTAATTCAAGCTCATAGCGCTCCATACGTGGCGCGGCATCAACATCTGGATCGTAGCGGTAAATTTCAAATACACGAATATCACTCATTTTTAATTTCTCTTCGCTTAGAAAGTACGTTCTTTAGGAGGGAAAGACTCAACAGTCAATGGCTTCAGAATCACCGGCTTGTAATCCAATCGATTACCTTCGCTATACCAAAGTGTGTGCTTCATCCAGTTGTCATCATCACGATGTTGATGATCATCATGTGAATGTGCACCGCGACTTTCTTTACGGGCAGCCGCTGAGATCATGGTCGCGTTTGCAGCCTCGATCAGATTGGCAACTTCTAAAGCTTCGATGCGTGCCGTATTGAAAATCTCAGACTTATCCTTCAGCCATAAGTGCTTTGCGCGCTCAGTTAGCTTGGCCATTTGACGAACACCCTCGTCCATCAACTCTTGATTTCGGAATACACCAGCATACTTCTGCATAGTCTTACGAATATCATTTGCAACGTCTTGCGCATACTCACCAGAAGTCGAGTTATCAAGAACAGCAATACGAGCCAGAGTTTGCTCACCAGCATTTTCAGGTAATGGTTTGAATTCGCGATTCTTAAGATCCATGGCAACAATATGGTTACCTGCTGCACGACCGAACACCAATAAGTCGAGCAAGGAGTTCGTACCCAAACGGTTTGCGCCATGAACAGATACACAAGAGCACTCACCAATAGCATACAAGCCATTAACGATGTCGTTATGTTTGCCATTGCCTGGCACAACTACTTGACCGTTGATGTTAGTAGGAATGCCGCCCATCTGATAGTGAATAGTTGGCACAACAGGAATCGGCTCTTTAGTAACGTCAACGTTAGCAAAGTTGATGCCGATTTCATACACGGAAGGTAAACGCTTCATGATGGTCTCAGCACCAATGTGCGTTAAGTCGAGGACCACGTAATCACCATTCGGGCCACAACCGCGCCCTTCTTTAATTTCTTGATCCATGCAGCGTGATACGAAATCACGCGGGGCCAAGTCTTTATAAGTTGGAGCATAACGCTCCATAAAACGTTCGCCATCCTTATTACGCAGAATGCCACCTTCACCACGACAACCTTCAGTCAACAACACGCCCGCACGAGCCACACCTGTTGGGTGAAATTGCCAGAACTCCATATCTTCCAATGGAATACCTGCACGTGCTGCAAGACCCATACCGTCACCGGTATTAATAAATGCGTTTGTCGATGCATCCCAAATACGACCAGCACCACCGGTAGCCATCATGACTACTTTGGTTTCTAAAATATAAACTTGTCCCGTTTCCATTTCGAGCGCAGTAACCCCAACGACATCACCAGCGTCATCACGAATGAGATCAAGAGCTAGCCACTCAACGAAGAAGTTTGTTTTTGCACGAACGTTGCGTTGATACAAGGTATGCAACATGGCATGGCCAGTACGGTCAGCTGCAGCGCAAGCACGCTGTACAGGTTTCTCACCATAATTGGCTGTATGACCACCAAAAGGACGCTGATAAATCGTGCCATCTGGATTGCGGTCAAAAGGCATACCGAAGTGCTCAAGCTCATAAACAACTTTTGGAGCTTCGCGACACATAAACTCGATCACATCTTGGTCACCCAACCAGTCTGAACCTTTGATCGTGTCGTAAAAATGATAGTGCCAGTTGTCTTCACTCATGTTGCCGAGTGAGGCACCGATACCGCCCTGGGCAGCAACGGTATGTGAGCGTGTTGGGAAAACCTTAGTTAATACCGCAACATTCAGACCAGCTTCTGCTAACTGCAAAGAAGCACGCATGCCCGAACCACCTGCACCGATAATTACCGCGTCGAACCGACGGCGTGGTAACACTTTTTTAATCGCGGTCATTGAATTACACTTTCCACAAAATTTGTACGGCATAGGCCGCACAGGCTACGAGATACAAAACAGTTAACAC
>CANGWT010000054.1 GCA_947457745.1 Burkholderiaceae bacterium
CATTCAAAAAACAAAATATGGTCTGATTATTAAAGCTGGTGCTGCTGACCAAGAAATCGTTAAGGTACTTGGTGTAGACATTGCTAAGGTATGGCTCATGGTATTTGGTCTCGGTTGTGCGATTGCTGGTCTCTCTGGAATACTGGCCTCGCCTACTCGCTCCGTGAATCCAGAGATGGGCATCCCCATCTTGGCAGAATCCTTTGTAGTAACCGTGGTTGGTGGTATGGGCTCACCAGTCGGCGCGGTTGTCGCAGGTCTATTAGTTGGCGTGGTTTACAGCATGACCTCCCTATTCTTCCCAGACCTTGCAGAACTCTCGATCTTTGTGCTGATGGCAGTAGTACTCTTAATTCGCCCACAAGGTTTGTTTGGCAAAGCGGGGGCGATGGGTTAACCCCCTTGATACATATGAAATCATTTTTCCAGCTCATTGCACGTCATCGCGTACTGGCAAGCACTCTTTTCTTGATGATCTTTCCTTTCATCATGCCGTATGAAGCACTTGCTATCAATATCTTGATCTTTGGCTTATTCGCAATGGGATTCAATCTCTTATTTGGCTACATGGGACTACTTTCCTTCGGACATGCAGCCTTCCTTGGTATCGGCAGCTACCTTACCGGTATTGGGATCGTCCATTACGCCATGCCCTGGGGTGCCGCAATTCTAGTAGGCGTGATTGGTGCAGCCATCGGTGGACTGCTAATGGGCTTCTTGGCTATCCGCACGAGGGGCATTTACTTCTCAATGGTCACCCTTGCCTTAGGTCAAATTGTGTTCTACGGTTTTTATAAGGCGGAGAGCTTGACTGGCGGAGAAAATGGTTTGAGAGGTGTCCGTGTCGATACTTTCAATATCTTAGGTATGCCAGTAGATTTTTTAAACCCAATGATCAAGTACTACATCATTCTCTTCTTTGTTGTAGTTGCAATGTGGCTAATCTCGCGCATTCTCAACTCACCACTAGGTGCAGTAATGGAAGCAATTCGTGAAAATGAAAAGCGTGCTGCTGCCTGCGGATTCGATGTGACCCGTACAAAGCTCCTAGTATTTATATTGTCGGCAGCGATCTGTGGATTAGCAGGTTCATTACGTGCCCTGCATCTCTCAATTGTCCCAATCGACTCATTGCACTACCTGCAATCAGGGCAGGCAGTCATGATGAGTATTTTGGGTGGCATGGGTACCTTTTTTGGCCCATTTGTTGGCGCCGCTGTCATGCTGTACCTGGAAGATGTAGTGACTACCTTTACCAAGCATTGGATGGCCGTCATTGGGCTAGTCTTTATGTTCTTTGTATTGTTCTTCCCGCAAGGAATCTGGGGAACGATCTTGAGCAAG
The DNA here is from genome assembly GCA_947457745.1 of Burkholderiaceae bacterium. Taxonomy (GTDB): domain Bacteria; phylum Pseudomonadota; class Gammaproteobacteria; order Burkholderiales; family Burkholderiaceae; genus Polynucleobacter. The sequence goes on from CANGWT010000054.1 coordinate 1,345, forward strand.
CTAAACCTGAATCAGGATTCAAAATCATGAGCAGTCCAAATAAAACTCCCATCCTTGAAGCTCGCAATGTCAGCAAGAGTTTTGGGAAATTCAAAGCTTTACTGGATGTCTCCACCACTTTTATGCCTGGTACTCTGACAGCAATCATTGGCCCTAATGGTGCAGGTAAGAGTACTTTCTTTAATACTCTCAGTGGAGCCTTTCCACCCTCAAGCGGTCAAATTCTATTTAACGGTAAAGATATAACCGGCATGCAACAACATGAATTTGCCCGCATTGGTATCTCCAAGAGCTTTCAAATTACCAATGTATTTAAGCAGCTAACCGTTCATGAAAATGTACGCGTTGCCGCCCAGATGGAAACGGCGCGTTATAACTTTTTACGTAATGCACAAAGTTATCCAGAACCCATTGAGCTTGCAGACCAACTTTTACGTCGGGTCAACTTAGAGCATCTCAGAAATAAAAAAACGGGTGACTTGGCCCATGGTCAACAACGTGCTTTAGAAATTGCGATGGCCCTCGCCTGTAATCCCAGCCTTCTCTTATTAGATGAACCCACCGCTGGAATGTCTCCTGAAGAAACCCTCGTGATGATGGATCTTATCCGCACATTAGCCAACGAAAGAACAGTGATTTTGGTTGAGCATAAGATGAAACTCATTATGGGTTTATGTAAACGTATTATTGTGCTTCATCATGGTGAGTTTTTGGCTGAAGGTACCCCAGAAGAAATTCAAAATAATGCTGAGGTACGTCGTGTGTATCTAGGTCAAGGTTAATGAAAGTTTATATATGTTGCGCATCGAAAATTTAAACGCCTGGTACGACCGTAGCCATGTGCTTCAAGGTGTCTCGCTGGAAGTCAATAAGGGTGAGATTGTTACGCTGATGGGAAGAAATGGTGCTGGTAAAACTACCACTCTGAGATCCTTAATGGGTCTTCTGCCTAAAAGAGAAGGAAAGACCATAATTGATGGCACTTCTTTTTTAGATCTTGCAGCGCATGAGCGTTATCACCTGGGACTAGCATATGTTCCCGAAGATCGTCGCATTGTTCCAGGGCTCACCGTTAAAGAAAATTTAGAGCTGGGTGTGATTTCCAAGAAAAATCGTGGCGAAATGAGTGCCTTGGTCGATGAAATCGCCGAAACCTTTCCGCGTCTTAAAGAAAGATTGAATCAAGACGGTACCTCCATGTCTGGTGGTGAACAACAGATGCTAGCAATCGCAAGGGCTATGATTGCCAAGCCTAAGGTCATCCTATTGGATGAGCCTTCCGAGGGCATCATGCCCGTCTTAGTAGAAGAAATGTTTGAATTATTTGCTACTCTTAAACGACAAGGCTTGACCATCCTTTTGGTTGAGCAAAACGTTCAAAAAGCACTCAAGATTTCTGATCGTGCTTATATTTTGGATCAGGGTGAAATTGTTTTCCAAGACACCGCTCAAAATCTTTTGAATAACGACGAGATTCAGCAAAAATACTGCGCTGTTTAATCTTTCAAAGACCTGCTTAGATCAGGCCTAGCCAATGTCCCAATTGGTGCCAAACGCTTGTGGGCACCAAAGTTAACAACCAGGTCATTGTGAGATAGCGTAGTAGCTTGCCAATAAACATGTAGATTAAGCATGGAGTCCATGCGAGCCTAAGCCACCCTGCCGCCAAACACAAGGGGTCACCAAAGCCAGGTAACCAGGATAACAACAGCATCTTTGGCCCCCGCTCTTCGAGCCAGCGCTGCATTCTGCTATTGGAGGGCCCTTTCAGGGATTCAAAACTGTTACGACTAATCAGTCCGAGCCACCAGTCAAGCATACCCCCTAATGTATTACCGATAGTGGCAACCATAATGGCGATCCAATATAAATGGGGGTTGACTGAAACATACCCAAACAGTATGGGCTCTGAGCCAACAGGTAGTAGAGTTGCGGAGATAAAAGCACTGATAAACACCGCTGGCAAACCAATCGATGGCATCCCAAAGAAGTCAAAGAATTGACTGAGCATTGACTCCATTAAGTCGGAACTCCGGACGGTTTAGAAAGTAAGTGCTTGGTCATCTCTCAAGTATGCCCCAATAGGCACTCAGGTCGGCCACGTTCATCAGGAATGGTATCTATTTTGACTCGCCCTGAATTCTGAATTCTTGCTTAAACTGTAGGTCTTAACATTATTTAACCCCTCTCACTTTTAGATAGCCATATGAATCACCCCATCCCTAAGCCAGACCAATATCAAGATATGCGTGAAGCTTTGCGCGACCTCTGTGGGGGCTTTGACTCTGCTTACTGGCAACAGGTTGATCATGAGCGCGGCTATCCCGAGGCATTTGTAGATGCCATGACCCAAGCTGGCTGGTTGGCAGCACTCATTCCTGAGGAATACGGTGGCTCTGGCTTAGGTTTAGCTGAGGCCTCAGTCATCATGGAAGAGATTAATTTCTCCGGTGGTAATGCAGGCTCCTGTCATGGTCAGATGTACAACATGGGTACCTTGCTACGCCATGGCTCCGACCTTCAGAAGAAACTCTACCTCCCCAAAATCGCTACCGGTGAATTACGCCTCCAGAGTATGGCGGTGACTGAACCAAGCACAGGCACCGATACCACCAAACTCAAAACTACTGCTGTCAAAAAAGGTGATAAGTACATTGTGAATGGTCAGAAGGTTTGGATCTCCCGCATTCAACATTCTGATTTGATGATTCTGCTAGCACGCACCACGCCATTAGCAGAGGTCAAGAAAAAATCAGAGGGTATGTCGATCTTTATCGTCAAACTCAAAGATGCTATTGGCAATGGCATGGCAATTCAGCCAATTGCAAATATGGTAAATCATGAAACCAATGAAGTCTTCTTTGATAACTTAGAGATTCCAGCTGAGAACCTTATTGGAGAAGAAGGTAAAGGCTTTAAGTACATCTTAGATGGCCTCAATGCCGAGCGCGTTCTCATTGCAGCTGAGTGTATTGGTGATGCCTATTGGTTTATAGATAAATCACGTCGTTATGCCAATGAGCGTGTGGTGTTTGATCGCCCCATTGGCAAGAACCAAGGTATTCAGTTCCCTATTGCCGACTCTTTCATTGAGACTGAGGCGGCTAACCTGATGCGTTTTAAAGCATGCGAACTTTTTGACAATAATCAAGCTTGTGGCGCAGAGTCGAATATGGCCAAGTACTTGGCTGCAAAAGCCTCTTGGGAAGCGGCCAATGTTTGCCTACAAACGCATGGTGGCTTTGGTTTTGCTAATGAATATGATGTTGAACGTAAGTTCCGCGAGACCCGCCTCTATCAAGTTGCGCCAATCTCCACGAACTTGATCTACTCCTACGTTGCAGAGCATATTTTGGGTCTACCACGCTCCTTCTGATGTTGTAGATCTTTTGATTGATTCAGTTTTTTAGATAAGTAATGACATGAGTATTCGCCCTTTGGATGGCATCACTGTGGTTTCCCTGGAACATGCTATTGCTGCTCCTTTTTGCACGCGCCAATTAGCCGATTTAGGTGCGCGCGTTATCAAGGTAGAGAGGCCTGGTGCCGGAGACTTTGCCCGCGCCTATGATGAACGCGTCAATGGCATGTCCTCTCACTTCACTTGGGTCAATCGCTCCAAAGAAAGCTTGACCTTAGATCTCAAGCAAGAATCTGCGCTAGCAGCACTGAAGATACTACTCAAAACAGCTGACGTACTGGTGCAAAACTTGGCGCCGGGTGCAGCAGCACGCATGGGATTGACTGCAGAACTCTTGCAAAAAGACAATCCTGGTTTGATTTTGTGCGACATCTCAGGTTATGGAAATAACGGTCCTTATCGCGATAAAAAGGCTTATGACTTATTGATTCAAAGTGAAGCTGGATTCCTATCCGTTACTGGCACTCCAGAAACTCCTAGCAAAGCAGGTAACTCAATTGCCGATATTGCTGCAGGTATGTATGCGTACACCAATGTACTGGCAGCACTATTGCAGCGGGGCAAGACTGGCAAGGGATCTGCGATCGATGTTTCTATGCTCGAGTCTTTAGGTGAATGGATGAGTTATCCACTCTACTATGCTTATGAAGGTGCAACACCCCCTCCTCGTAATGGCGCATCCCATGCCACGATCTATCCCTATGGACCATTTAAGGCGGGTGATGGCGGCACTATCATGCTGGGCTTACAAAACGATCGCGAATGGGTTTTATTCTGTGAGGTGGTACTTGAGAATCAAGTCCTTGCCAAAGATGAGCGCTTTGATAAAAACTTCAAACGCAATGAAAAGCGCGATGAATTACTTTCGATCATTGATGCGTGTTTTAGTAAACTCACTACCGAGCAGGTCATAGCAAGGCTGGATCAAGCTCAAATCGCCAATGCCCGACTAAATGATATGCAGGGTTTATGGAATCACGATCAACTCAAAGCACGCGAGCGCTGGGTACAAGTCGGATCACCTGTAGGCCCCATTCCAGCAATGCTACCGCCTGGTAGCAATAACAGCTTCGATTACCGTATGGATGACATTCCTGCTGTAGGGCAGCATACCGAAGCTATCCTATCTGAAATTGGTCTTGCCGAAAATGAGATTGAAGCAATGCGAAGTCAAGGGGCGATTTAAAGTAGAGGCGAAGCTAAGTGTGCCGCGTTCTCTAGCAAAACACGCCAACGTGGTCGCTTAGCCCAACTTACTGGATCAACTAAATCAGATTGGGCTAAGTAGGACTCAATTAGGGTCTCAAGCTTGGCGCAAAACGCATCGTTGTAGACAATTAAGCTGATTTCAAAATTGAGACGCAAGCTGCGCTGATCAAAATTCACTGAACCAAAAATTGCTACTTGCTGATCTATTAGCAAACTCTTGGTATGCAATAAACCACCATGAAATTCAGCGATATGGACACCCGCATCCATCAGGTCAGCATAAAAGCTATGGCTACTCCAGGCAACTAGCGCTGAATCATTCAACTTAGGAACAATTAGGGTTACCTTCACACCACGACCGGCTGCCGCCATCAGCGCCTGAATCAAGCCATCATCCGGACCAAAGTAAGGCGTAGTAATGATGAGCTCTTTACGTGCATCCATGATGGCGGAGAGCAGCACCTGATACAAGATATCATCGCGATACACCGGACCGGAAGAAAACTCCTGGGCAAGTACTCGTCCCTCAATCGGAGAGGAAGTAGGTGTCACAGCATTAAAGTGGGTAATCTTCGGGTTGTCGACACTCCAGTCAAAAGAGAATGTCAGCTCAAACTGAGATGCAACCGGGCCTTCAATTCTAACCATAGCATCTACCCACTCACCCACACCAGAGTCTTGTTTAAAACTGCGCGGATCGACCATATTCATACTACCAGTCCAAACGACGGTGTTATCGATCACAAATATTTTGCGATGTAGCCTGAGATCCGCACGGCGAAATTGGAAGCGTCCAATTTGAATTGGTAGCGCCTCAGTCACTTGAATACCAGCTTTTCTAAAACGATTAGGCCAGCTGGATTTAAACCAGTCTTTACTTCCCAATGAATCCAATAACACCTTACAAGTCACACCACGTTTAGCCGCCGCAATTAAGGCCTCGCCAACGCGATCAGCATCACCACCTAAAGCCCAAATATAAAACTCCAAATGCAGTGATTTTTTTGCCAGATTAATTTCGTCAATGAAATGCTGCAAGATCTCTAGTGAACTCGTAAATAACTCGATCTTGTTGCCAGCAATCACAGGGGATCCATTTTTGGATTCTGCCAATAAGCTAAGAGCCCTCCCCTCGATGGGCAGTTGCAGCTTATCAGCTTGATAGTGCTTGCGCATCTCTGCCGTGATGGCCGCATATTCCTTATCCATCCGAATAATTTTTCTCGTGAGCTTACGACCTACAGGGCGCTCACCAATCAAAATATAGAGACTGATACCCAGAAGTGGAAACAAGACCACAATCAAAAACCATGCAATCGCAACACCAACCGGTCTTCTGACAGAGATCAATCTAAATCCAAATAGAATCACAATGACTGCATGGACTATTGGTACCCAAATTAAGGAGAAACCAAACATGGAGCCCAAAAGAAAATTTAATATGCTCATATGATTTCCAGTTCAGCAGTGATACCTAGGTGATCAGAGAGCTTCAACCATTCATGCAAAACAACTGCAGAATGAATTTTCAAGCCTCGTACATAAATTCTGTCCATTGGAAGCATGGGCTTCACACTGGGAAAGGTTTTTGCAGGGGCGCCTGTAAGTACCTCAAAAACCTCATCAAAACCAGCGGCACGCATCGGTGCGCTGATACGATTACGCCAATCATTAAAGTCACCTGCCACAATAGTTGGGCCACCCTCTGCAAGTGAATCAATGTAGCGAATAATTTCATCTAATTGACGCTCTCGCCCTCTTTCAAACAAAGCTAGATGCACACAAAAACAATGGATCGGTGTTGTACTGCCTTCTAGCTGAGCAACGCTATGAAGCAAGCCCCGCTTCTCGAATCGATAGGCCGAGATATCGTAGTTTTCACCTTTGCGCAATGGCCTCTTTGAGAGGATTGCATTGCCATGATGACCATCTGGATACTCAACATTCTTACCATAATGCCAATCATGCCAAAAGTCTTCAGATAAAAAATGGGTTAGCTCTGTTGGCGGCCATTGGCTAAATCTCCCGATCCGTCCACGATGCTCTTGCTGAAGCTCTTGCAAAAATAGCAAGTCTGGATGATGGCTACGCATTTTTTGACGCAACTCATAAATAGTAGCTTTTCTGTGCAAGGGTGATAGTCCCTTATGGACATTCATAGTCATGATGCTAAATCGGTCTACCTGTACTTGTGTCATCAAAACTGTCCTGCAGTACGCTGCCGTCGCACGCGTGCTAAATAGATTTCACCCTCGACCAAATCTTGACACTGCATGCACTTATTACAAATAGAGGCTTGCTCACGCAGCTCATCAATAGAGTCAATGGGATGACTGTCGAGGTACTCGCGAAGATCAACATCGAGAATCTCATTACAAAGGCAAATGACTTCAGCCATGGGTCAAAATAGGTAAATTGTTTGCATTTATCCCATTTTGCCATCCCCTTGCTAGAATCAAGCCCATGTTTACGACCTTTCAGGATGCCTTCAGACTACTCTTGCATTTAGATGCTGGGGTCATTGGCATCGTACTGGTCTCACTTCAGGTCAGCTTAAGCGCTTTACTACTGGGCACCATACTAGGACTTCCCATTGGCGCCTTATTAGCCACAGAGGAATTTAAGGGCAAACAAACAATTACGCTGATCTTAAATACCCTCATGGGTGTCCCAACCGTGATTATTGGCGTCATTGTGTACCTGCTGCTCTCCAGGACAGGACCTTTAGGGGTATGGGGATGGCTTTTTACACCCAAGGGCATGATCCTAGCCCAAACCCTGCTCACAACCCCCCTAATTGCCGCTCTAAGCCGCCAAATCCTAGAAGATTCTTGGAGAATTCATCGAGATTCGTTTGGGGCACTTCGCCTGCCCAGACTCTTAGGCCTTAAATGGCTTATTTGGGATTGCCGCTTTTCTCTCACCATCGCCGTCTTGGCGGGGCTTGCAAGGGCAATATCGGAAGTAGGCGCCGTCATGATTGTGGGTGGCAATATTGATCAGTCCACGCGTACCATGACCACGGCAATTGCCCTAGAAACAAGTAAGGGTGATCTGCCCCTAGCTCTTGCACTAGGCATTGTCCTTTTGGGAGTTGTATTGTTAGCCAATTTATTTACTTTTGCTGTTCGACAGATTGCAGAGCGTCGCTATGGTTAATCATTCCGAACAATTCAAGCAATTTATTGAGCTTAAAGGTGTCATCGTCAAAAGTGATGGACGCATCATCTTGGATATTCCCCATGCAGTCATTCCAGCTGATCGTATTTGCGCTTGTATTGGTCCAAATGGAGCGGGGAAAACGACCCTCTTAAAATTACTAGATGGATTAATTAAGCCATACTCTGGAACTGTCAGCTACTCTGCAGGCCCTATTAAATCTTCGCTAGTATTGCACCATACCCCGATGATTAAAGCATCGGCAAGAGTCAATATCGCCATGGTGAGAGATGTTGATACCTTAATCACCTTGACAGAAATTGATGAAGTAATGGCACGCGTGGGCTTAAGTCATTTGGCTAATAGTCCCGCACAAAAACTATCCGCCGGTGAAAGGCAAAAGCTTTGTTTAAGTCGGGTTATATTGCAAAAGCCTAATTTAGTTTTACTTGATGAGCC
>CANGWT010000055.1 GCA_947457745.1 Burkholderiaceae bacterium
ATAAAACTTACGCTGAATTAAATCAAAAAGTACCGCTTGACGACCATTCCAGCTAATCCAAGGAAGACCATAAAACAATAATTGCGTTGCAAATACTAAGATGAGGCGCCAACGAGCAAATAAGCCGCTCACAGATCGTGGATAAATCTTTCGCCGGATCTCGTAAAGAGATTCCTCAATGACATCTATAGAAATAGGCTTGCCTACCGGGGAATGATCTGACACAGATTACTTGGCTGTAGCTGCCTTGTTGTTGGACAAACCCCAAACATAAGCCGTCAAAAGATGAATCTTTTCAGGGCTCAATACTTTATCTTGAGATGGCATCATGGCCATCCGGCCCTTAGTGAGAGTCTCCACAATAGTTGCCTCTGAGCCACCATAAAGCCAAGTCTTATCAGTCAGATTAGGTGCACCCAAGGCAATATTGCCTTTACCATCTACACCATGACAAGCCACGCAATTGGATTTGAATAATTCTGCACCACGAGCGACTTTTGTATTGTCAGTAGGCAGACCAGACAAACTGCGAACATAGTTGGCTAAATCGACAATCTGTGCAGCCTCGAGATGTCCATATGCAGGCATCACTCCATTACGCCCATTAATGAGGGTCGTCTTAATATTTTCTGGGGAACCGCCATAAAGCCAATCTCCATCAGTCAAATTCGGGAAACCCTTTGCACCGCCTGCATCTGAACCATGGCACTGAGCACAGGAGTTTAAGAACAAACGCTGACCCATTTCACGCGCTTTAGGATCTGCAGCAACTTGCTCAATATCCATCTTCACGTATTTAGCGTACACAGGCTTTAACTCATCATTTGCTTCTGTCATAGAGCTCATCAAAGCGCCGTCAGTGGTATAGCCAACCACCCCTGGAAATGAACCCAAACCTGGAAATAAAACCAGGTAGACCAAGCCAAAGATACAAGATAAGAAGAACATCCAGGCCCACCAACGCGGCAATGGATTGTTGAGTTCGCGCAAATCGCCATCCCAAATATGACCCGTATCCGCTACTGCACCATCTGCCGTATGAATTACTTTAGCCTTACGTTGTGAAGCCAGAAGCCAAATACACCAAACAATACCGACCAATGAAACTAGCGCAATGTAATTACTCCAACCGCTATTAAAAAAGTCACTCATGATTTGTCCTTACTAAATTCATCTGGAAGATCAAATGGAAGTTCGGCTGACTCTTCATTGGCGGACTTTCTACCTGGAGACCAAGCCCACCAAACAATCCCTATAAAAAAGATAAGTCCAATGACAGTCGAAAAAGCGGAAAGATAAGCTGTGATCTGTTCCATTTGATTTATTTCGCAATCACTTCATCAACCATGATGTAGCGACGATTAACACCTAAACCTTGAAGATAGGCGATCAAAGCATCCTCTTCAGTTTTGCCCTCTAACTCCTTAGGGGCTTGTGCAATCATTTCATCAGTGTAAGGAACACCTAAACGTCGCATCGCCACCATATGAGACTGAATTGAGGAAGCGTCAGCAGCACTCTTCTGCAACCAAGGATATCCAGGCATATTGGACTCAGGCACTACATCACGCGGGTTACGTAAGTGGATGCGATGCCAATCATCAGAGTAACGAGCGCCAACCCGAGCCAAATCAGGGCCAGTACGCTTACTACCCCATAAGAACGGATGGTCAAATACTGACTCGCCAGCTAAGGAATAAGGGCCGTAGCGCTCAACTTCTGAACGCAATGTGCGGATCTGTTGTGAATGACAGCCAACACAACCTTCGCGCTGGTAGATATCGCGACCAGCCAAACGCAATGCTGTGTATGGCGCCACACCGGGACTGGGTTCAGTGGTTGTGTGCTGAAAGAATAGAGGAACGATTTGTACTAAACCAGCAATCGATACCACGATGATGGTAGCAATAATTAACCAAGCCACATTTTTTTCAAGCGTTCCGTGGGAAAAGAATTTATTTTCGCTAGACATTTTCTTCCCCTTAGTGAGCAGTAACAGAGGTTTGTGGAATGGGGGCATTTACGAATGTTTTACCAATTACTGTCTTGTAAACGTTATATGCCATCAAGAACATGCCACTTAAGTAACAGAGGCCACCCAACAAACGAATCACATAGAAAGGATAGGTTGCTTTTACAGACTCAACGAAGCTGTAAGTTAATGTACCATCTGGTTCAAATGCCCTCCACATTAAACCTTGCATTACTCCGGCGATCCACATCGCAGCGATGTAAAGAACCACACCGATAGTCGCGATCCAGAAATGCATTTCAATTAAGCGGGTGCTGTACATATCCTTCTGCCCCACTAAACGGGGAATAAGGTAGTACAGAGAACCAATCGTAATCATGGCAACCCACCCCAGAGCACCTGAATGAACATGGCCAATAGTCCAGTCGGTGTAATGTGACAAGCTATTCACAGTCTTGATAGACATCATTGAACCTTCAAACGTAGACATACCGTAGAAAGACAATGCCACTACCAAGAATTTCAAGATCGGATCGGCGCGCAATTTAAACCAAGCGCCAGACAAAGTCATGATGCCGTTGATCATGCCGCCCCATGATGGAGCCAACAGAATAATTGAGAACACTGTTCCAAGAGACTGCGTCCAGTCAGGCAAGGACGTGTGTTGTAAATGATGTGGACCCGCCCACATATAGGTAAAGTTCAAAGCCCAAAAGTGGACGATGGATAAACGATATGAATAGATTGGACGCTCTGCTTGCTTAGGAATGAAGTAATACATCATGCCCAAGAAACTAGTGGTTAAGAAAAAGCCAACTGCATTGTGGCCATACCACCACTGCACCATAGCATCCTGCACACCAGCATATGCGGAATAGGATTTCCACATACTTGCTGGCATTTCTAAATTGTTAAAGATATGCAAAATGGCAATTGTCAGGATATATGCACCGAAGAACCAATTGGAAACATAAATATGCTTAGTTTTGCGTTTCATGATGGTGCCAAAAAACACCACAGCATAGGCAACCCAAACCAAGGTGATCAGGATATCAATTGGCCACTCTAGCTCTGCATACTCTTTAGAAGTTGAAATACCTAAAGGTAAGGTTACCGCTGCCAACACAATCACAGCCTGCCAACCCCAAAAGGTAAAGGCCGCTAGTTTGTCACAAAAGAGTCTTGCCTGGCATGTACGCTGCACGATGTAATAAGATGTCGCAAATAAGGCTGACCCACCGAATGCAAAGATGACTGCATTGGTATGCAATGGACGTAAGCGACCATAACTTAACCAAGGAATATTAAAAGTGATGTCAGGCCAAATTAGCTGCGCCGCCAGGACAACGCCCACGAGCATACCCACAATTCCCCAAAGTACCGTAACGATGGCAAATTGGCTGACAACCTTGTAATTGAAGGTATCTTGATTGCTCCCCACGGTAAGTCCCATGGTTTCTCCTTTTTTGTGACCTAACAGCGACATAATCCAAACAGACTGAATTGATTATCAAAGTAAGCCTGATGGGTCGTTTTGATCTATGTCAAAAAGGATGCGTGCATTTACGCTTTTTGCAACTAGATTGAGTTGCTTGCATTACCTAACTACTTAAAAAAATAGAGTTATTTTTTATAGTGATCACTGATATTTTTGGATTGAGGCGCGTCGTCATCCATCAAAATCGCCTCTCCTGGACCCTCTAGATCATCAAATTGGCCTGCCTTCACAGACCAAAAGAAAATCCAGGCCAAGAGCCCGATTAAAAGCAAGGAAATGGGGATTAAGAGAAAAAGGCTTTCCATTCCTCTAGTCTAGGCCTTTCTGAGGCGCCAGGCATTTAAAGTGACCGCCAAGGAGGATATGGACATGCCGATACCAGCAACCCAGGGGTTGACCCACCCCATCATTGCCACTGGAATGGCCAGCAAGTTATAGGCCAGCGCCCAGATCAAGTTTTGCTTAATAATGCGCTGTGTTTTATCAGCCAGTAATAGCGATTTAGCTAAAGAGGCTAAAGAGCTTGCGGTCAAGATCGCATCCGCACCCGCTGTAGCCAGGGGTGCACCCGCTCCGACCGCAATCGAAACATCTGCCCGCGCCAATAAAGGGGCATCGTTAATACCGTCACCAATGGCCCAAACAACACGACCCTGTTTTTGTAGGCTTTCAATATAGTCATATTTATCTTCTGGTGAGCATGCACCCTTGAAATGAGCGATACCAACATGGTGCGCCCACCATGCTACCGTTGCTACATCATCTCCAGATACTAGATGCACAGTGATCTTGCGAGATCGGGCAGCAAGTAATAGATTCTCCAGCCCTACTCTTGGAGTGTCTAAGAATAGAAAGCTCGCAATCAACCCTTTGTTATCCGCTAAATGCACTTGTCCATACTGCCCCTCTTGCGCAATCTGCTGAGCACCCACCCATGCAGCACTGCCTAGTCGATAAATACCAGAGCTCAGGCCTTTGCCCAATTGATTGATAACCGCTTCAGGCAAGATGCTGAGTGAAAGATTATCAGCTTCTGCAGCACGCAGCAGTGATAGTGCAAGAGGATGTTTTTGACCTACCTCTATTGATGCAGCAATGCTCAATGCATCTGTTCTAGAAAACTCTGGGCGAGCAACCAGGACTTCTTTTAATTCTGGTTGACCCATAGTGAGAGTGCCAGTTTTGTCTAGCACCAAATCCGTCGCTTTGACTAAACCTTCCAGTACATGGCCGCGCACAATCAATAAACCGAGCTTTGTTACGGCACCTTGGGCTGCAGCCATCGCCGTTGGTACGGCGAGAGATAGGGCGCAAGGACAACTAGCAACCAGTACCGAGACCAAAACAGTCCAAGCTCTACTCGGGTCGACGCAGTACCAAATTGCTGAAGATAAAAAAGCAATCATCAACAAAAATCCTACAAAATACCCGGCCCACTTTTCTGCGAGACTTACCATGATAGGCTTCGCTTGCAATGCTTGATCAAGCAATGAAGCGATACCAGCAATACGAGTAGATTGGCCCACAGCATCGATTCTGATCAATATGGGATTAAGAATATTGTGCGTACCTGCATATACTCGCTCACCAATCTTCTTATCAATCGGCTTGGATTCACCAGTCAGCAGTGACTCATCTAAAGAGCTCTCAGACTCAATCACAATTCCGTCTGCTGGAACTACATCACCCGGAGGAACACGAATCACCTCACCAGGGTTACAGTTAACCACCGGCACAATTTCAACTTGCTGTGACGAGGGATAGTTCGGCACTCTCTCGCACGTAGCAGGTAATTGCTTAGCTAGAGCCTCTGCACCACCTTGCGCATCTTGTCGTGCCAATAACTCTACGTAGCGTGCCGCCAAAATAAAGGCAACAAACATAGTGATGGAATCAAAATAGCCTTGACCTGAGCCTGTCAGGAGATTTACGGTGCCCGCACTAAATGCCAGGGCTAGAGCTAAGGCAATCGGCACATCCATACCCAACATATGCGTTTGCCGAAACGAAGCAACACTCCGCCAGGCTGCCCAGAAAATGGGGCCAGCTGAATAAGTCATCACTGGAACCGTGAGGACCCAGCTAGTCCAACCCAATAGCAGGTCATATTCCACCGTAATATCACTATCACCCACATAGCTAGGCCAGGCATACATCATGACCTGCATCATGCCAAGTAATGCAACCCCTAGCCTAGTAAGCAATTGACGACGTTCTTTTTTAGACTTTTCAATGGAGAGTGAGGGCTCAAAAGGCCACGCCTCGTAACCAATACGCTCTATTTCAAAGAGTAAGCGAGCAAGACTCGTTTTCTCAGGCGAAAATCCCACCTTAAGCTTTTGACTGACGTAGTTAATCTGCACTTCTTTGACGCCAGGGGTACGTCGCATGTGCTGCTCGCATAACCACACACAGGCAGCACAGCGAATCTTCTCCAATCGTAGAGTAGTCTCTAAATACGCTTCCTCACCACTTGGCCGAGTGTATCTACCGAGTAAAGAAGGATCGTCGTAGGCAGCTAGACTGTCAGGAATTTCACTTGAAGCAAGGTAGGCTGCTGGCTTATCGCTTGACTGTGCGCGGCGTGCATAAAACACTTCAAGACCTTCACCATGAATTGTTTGTGCAATTGCCATGCAACCAGCACAACAGAATTTTCTATTAATGCCGCCAAGCTCAAGCTCGTAAGAGTCGTTTGGAAGAATACAGCTGCCACAGTGATAACAGCTATTACTTGGCAAGCTAGAGCTCATGAATGAATCATTAATTTTGGGTTAGAGACTTGCTCAGCCAACCATTGCGACGCTCGTACAAAACAAACAGTACACCCCAGATCACTACCGCGGCATAGGCCCAGACCCAAGAGATTTGTGAAGCACGCGAGCCAGTTAAATCAAGCACAAAACCAAAAATAGCTGGGCCCAACAGTCCACCTCCAAAGCCCATTAAGGAATGAAGTCCCATTGCAGCGCCTTTAATATTTTCTTTGGCACTAATGACTAAGCCCGCAGTTAAGGTGGCGGAATCGGCCATGATAAAAATCGTATGCCCTACTGCCAAAGCAATAATTAACCACCAGGATTGTCCTGTTGACCAAGCGAGCGCCACTCCAAATGCTGCGCTAGATAGCATGACAATGAAAATCCATTGTTGGCGCCCTATTCTTAAGGCAATCTCGTTTCCGATGATGGATGCAGGAACGCCAAAGAAATTAATCACGCCGGCAAGAGTAGTGGCAGTTAATAGAAAAGGATCCCCTGTCATCATTGCGCAGAAACCAAAAAAGGCTACGATCCAGCTTCGGCTAGCAAATAACTCGATTGAGTGAGCGGTATAGCCAAAGATAAATCCCGAGGCTGTTTTGTCTTGTAAGACTAAGCGCCACTTATCAACCGGAAAAATATCGTGCAAACGAATACGTATTGGGCCGTGCCACTTTTCATGGGCGAGTGCAGGAATAAACAAGAACACAATCAAAAATGCAGTGAATGGACCTAAGGCGATGATTCCAAAAACATAACGCCAGCCCAGGCTATTTAAGATCCAACCAGAGCAAAGGTAAGAGAAGCCAGTACCAATACCAAAGAATGCTGTGTAGAAAGCAATATGACGGGTCAGCTCACCGGTTTTAATACGATCTGACAGAATTTTTAAGCCAGGCATATAAGTGCCCGCTAAACCGACTCCATTGAGCGCCATAAATATCAAGGCGGTCCAAAAGTTATTGGCAAATAAGCTCATGCCGAGCAATCCACAGGTCGCTGAAAGACCGCCTACGAGATAGACTTTTTTTGCATCAACGCGATCGGTGAGGGCTGTTGCTAATGGGACCATCAGCATGTAACCAAAGAAGAAGGCGCTAGCAATTAAGCCTGACTGTAAATTACTGAGATGCCATTCATCTTGTAATGTTGTTAACACCACTGCGTAACAGGCAAAGCCTAATAGCGCACAAGTTTGCGCCATCAGCATTAGGGGTGTGTAACCAGTAGGTTTCAAACGCATAAGAACTTATTGCTGACTACTATTTGGAGAATCCTGGAAACCGTTCGAGCGGAAAGTGAGCACCAAAGTATCTCTATAGCCATGCTGCCCCAATGGCTGAATCGGAGTAGATTCATGAATCATTCTTTCATCATTCATCAGCAATAAAGACCAGGGCTCAGCGAGGGTAAATCGCAAACCAGCAGAACCGGTTGCACCAAAAATTCGGGTCTCGCCACCCTTGATACCAACCCGATTGAGCAAAAAGACGGCCACAAAATCGACGCCGTCACGATGAGCCCCCTCAGGCGTTGGTCGCCCAATCCCATCCGTCGTATCAATCCGAAATTGATGGGCCTCAATAAACCAGGTATTTACTTGCTTAACGCCATTCAGAATATGAGCCAATCCCAACAAAAGAGAGCGCCAAGCGGGGTTGCTAGTGAGCTCAGCTTGAGAAGGCTCAAACCAACGCTCGATGCCGCCATGCAAGGCGTTGTAATCTACAGACTGCCAGTGGGCACGATGTGGCACGATAGCCAAAGATTCCCCTTTGATCTTAAAGCTCGAATGGCGGCGAAAACGATACCGCCCACCATCTTTAAGATAGGGGTCTCGAGGCAAACCTTCCCAGAACTGAGAGAGATTTAGTAACTGCTCAAGATCCACATGTGCAATTTCCGCTACATCCTGAGCAGAGACAACTGCAAAACCATCGTCTCGCAAAGATTGAACCAACTGCCTAGCCGGCGTTAGTGGGGGTAAAAGGCTGGAAAGAGTCATAGGTTTATTTTAGGCGCATACCAATGTATTTAGGAATGCAAATTCAAACGACCCCGCACTTCTCCTACATGACCTTTTAAGTCATATAACTCTTTTGCATCCAACATAGAGACTCTAATATTCCCAACTCTTCGTTCAATATCCTCCAAATCTCTATAGTTTTTTTCTTTTAACTCTGGGACAGATGCATTTTTCTCTATAACCTTCAGCTCTTCATACACTCTGGATAACTTGAGACGTAAAAAGAAATTCTTAGCAGCAGGAATATAGGTAAATAAAGGAATCAGAATGACGAATAATGGGATCACAATTTTTGCAAAGCGTCCAATCCATACCGCGGTCCAGAAAGGTAGGTGACGATGCAAGAAAGATGGCCCATCTTTTAAATAGATTTCAGCATCAACATGTAAAGGAAAATCAAGGCCAGTACCAGATGGGAATTCTCCTGGCTTTTGCAAATAAGAATAGGTTTTTAGAATGTCATAGGTGTCGCCTAGTAACAAGGTTACCAAGGCAGGGCTAACATCATCCTTACCAACTAAGGTTGCGGTTGCAGCCAATACCTGTATATCTTGACGTGGAAGATCATATGCAATACTCATCACCCCACGAGGGACAGTGACCTTTGATAAGAAAGGAAATAGGTGAACATAAGCATCGGCCTGCTCAAAGCTCATTAAACGAATGCCGGGAGTTTCATAAAAATTTTTCAGAATGGGCGCCTCAGCTGCACTAACAATAAAGACTGCATCCAATTCATTCTTCTTAAATTTTTCCAAGGCATCTAGCGGCTTTAACTTTTCAGCATGAAAGTCATTCATACTCAAGCCGCTTGCTTTCAGGAGCTCAGAGGTCAAAGCTAAGGTACCACTACCATCATTACCAATCGAAACACGCTTGCCTTTTAATTGACTCAATAAGCTTAAACGTCCACCTTCACTTTTAAAGCTAGGCTCTCTGTACCAAACCCATACTGGCTCATAAAACACGCCCGCAATAGAAACTAAGCCAGGGTATTTTGATAGGTCAGCTACGCCACCCTGCACCATTGCAAAATCTACACCGGAGTTCTGGTCACTGAGTAAAGCCAAGTTGTCACCTGTTCCGCCGGTCGTACGTAATTTCATAGATACGCCTTGCTCAGCAAGTTCACTCTGGAGTCTTTCGCCAAATTTTTGATACAGGCCAGTAGGAAAACCTGTTGCCAACTCAATAGAACGAGGTGGTGGTGGCACCAGTATCCATAACGTGGATAAAAGCAAGGCAACCAGAATGAAG